>NZ_RJTZ01000123.1:0-8687 GCF_024343515.1 Aquitalea sp. S1-19
ACCGGGATTTTCTTCGGCAACAGCGCCATTACTTCGCGGTCAGCCGGGGTAAAGCGCTTGGCTTCCAAGACGAACATCACGCAATCGACATTGCCCAACGTGTCCTTGACGCTCTTGTTCAAGGTCTCGTTCAGTGCGCCGCCGTGAAAAGTCTGGAAGCCCGGTGTATCGACAAACACGAACTGGCTGTGATCGGTGGTATGGATGCCGGTCACGCGATGGCGCGTGGTCTGCGCCTTTTTGGAGGTGATGCTGATCTTCTGGCCTATCAGGTGGTTCATCAGCGTCGATTTGCCCACATTGGGACGGCCGACGATGGCCACAAAGCCGCAGCGATAAGAGGTTTCGGTCATTTCTTGCCCAGTTTGAATTGTGCTTCCAGTTGCAGCAGCGCCTGTTCGGCGGCCTGCTGTTCGGCCGCGCGCCGGCTATTGCCTTCGCCGCTGGTATCGATGCCCAGATCACCCAGCTCGCACGCGACTTTGAAGTGCTGCTCGTGCGCCTCACCCAACTGGCTCAGGATGCGGTAGCGCGGCAGCGGATATTTGCGCGCCTGCAGTGCTTCTTGCAGGCGTGTCTTGGCATCTTTGGCATGGCGGGTCGGGTCAATCGCTTCGACCCGCTCGCGGTACAAATGGCGCACCACGGTTTCGGCTGCGGCAAAATCCGCGTCAAAACTCACGGCGGCAAAGGTCGCCTCCAGCGCATCCGCCAGAATGGACGGCCGGTTAAAACCGCCGCTCTTAAGCTCGCCCTCGCCCAGATACAGCTCGTCCCCCAGCTTGAGCAGCTGGGCCAGTTCGGACAGGGTCTGCTGATTCACCAGATTGGCGCGCAGACGCGATAGCTCGCCCTCGGTCAATTGCGGAAAGCGGTCATACAGCATGCGGGCGACGGTATAGTTGAGAATACTGTCGCCGACAAACTCCAGTCGCTCGTTGTTGGGCGTGCCGTAGCTACGGTGCGTCAAAGCCTGACGCAGCCACTCGGGACGGGTAAAACGGTAGCCTAATGCCTCGCTGAGGCGGCGAAATCGGATATCTTTATGTTGAGTCACGGCTTAGGGTTGCATGCCGGCTTTTTGGCCAGCGTGAATGTTGAAATCGAAAAGCAGGCTCACATTGGAGACCATCGGTACTTCACGGCGCCAGGCAACGGTAATGGCCGGCTGCTGGCCGACCGGCGCGTAGATGCGCAAGTCTTGCGGCTTGATCGAGCTGATATCGTTTACCCCGGCACGGCGGGCAAATTCCTGACGCAAGCCCCACTCGCCCTCGGGCGCCGGATTCTTGGCCATATCATTCAAGGCATTCTTGATCTCGAAATACTCGGAATAAACCGGTACCACACGGAAAAACCCCAGTATCAATGCACCAGCCAGCAGTATCGTCATCAAAAGCGACACCACAGATAAACCGTATTCCCGAGAACGCATACGCTCTGCTCCTGTTTTTAGCTGATAGTTATCATGGCGACGAAAGCCGCATTCTAAACCTGCTGGCACGCGCGGCCAAATGTGGCGAATGAAAAAGCCCGGCCCCGCAGCGGTACAGGCGGGAACCGGGCAGTCAAAAGGCGAAACCGTTACTCTATTTTCATTCCGATGCGCGAAAAATCACCGAAATTCATCCAGATCAGGAAAGCTTTGCCCACTAGCAGATCATCGGCAACAAAGCCCCAGTAGCGGCCATCCAGACTGTTGTCGCGATTGTCGCCCAGCATGAAGTAGTGGCCCTGTGGCACTTTGCACACAAAACCGTCTTCAGCATACTGGCAATTATCGCGATACGGGAAGTCGCGCACCTGTGCCGGATCATAGACTGGCGCCTGAGGAATCTTCAGCACCTTATAGGTCTTGGCCTCAGGTGTGGATGGCAGGGTTTCAATGTACTGGTCGTTCCGTATCATCGCCAGACCCTGCTCCAGATAGTCATAAGTACCATCCGCCACATCCGGCACGGCCTTGCCGTTGATAGTCAGACTCTTGTTGCGGTACTCGACCGTGTCCCCCGGCAGCCCGATCACACGCTTGATGTAATCGACGCGCGGGTTAGGCGGGAAATTGAACACCGCCACATCACCACGCGCAACTTCATGCACCGGCACTATCACCTTGTTCAGCACCGGCACCCGTATGCCGTAGGTGAATTTATTGACCAGAATGAAGTCGCCAACAATCAGCCCCGGCCGCATGGAACTGCTGGGAATCTGGAACGGTTCGGCAATAAACGAGCGCAGCAGGAATACCACCAGAATGATGGGGAAAAAGCCCTTGGCGTTGTCGACCATATGGCCGGGCTCTTCGCCCGGCGCTCGGCGGCGTGCCAGATAGAACTTATCCAGCGCCCAGCCAAAGCCGGTCACCAGCACAATCACCAGCATCACGGCTGAAAAGCTCATCCAGCTCGACAGCACGCCGAAGCAGCCGACCAGCAAGGCGATATAGCCCCACTGCACGGCAGCCGGCCACTCTTTGGCGCCCGCCTCTTTCTTGCCGGCCGACGCGATCAGCGCAATGCCGACTACCGCTACAACGACAAACACCCAGAACAGATTCCCGCTCACTTATTTGTCCCCTACTTGCAAGATGGCGAGGAAGGCTTCCTGCGGAATTTCCACATTACCCACCTGCTTCATGCGGCGCTTACCGGCTTTCTGCTTTTCCAGCAGCTTTTTCTTACGGGTAATATCGCCGCCATAGCACTTGGCCAGCACGTTCTTACGCAAGGCCTTGATGGTTTCGCGCGCGATAATGTGCGCACCGATGGCCGCTTGCACCGCGATATCGAACATCTGGCGCGGAATCAGTTCGCGCATCTTGGCGGCAACGGCACGGCCGCGGAACTGGGCGCTCTGACGGTGCACGATCAGGGACAGCGCATCCACCTTCTCGCTATTGACCAGAATATCCAGCTTGACGAGGTCGGATGCCTGATATTCCTTGAAGTCGTAGTCAAGCGATGCGTAGCCGCGGCTGGTGGACTTGAGCTTGTCGAAGAAGTCCATCACCACTTCATTCATCGGCATATCGTAAGTCAGCATCACCTGGCGGCCCAGATACTGCATATTGCGCTGCACGCCACGCTTGCCGTTACACAAGGTCATCACCGCACCGACATACTCCTGCGGCAGCAGGATATGGGCGGTAATGATGGGTTCGCGGATTTCTTCCACCTTGGCAGGATCCGGCAGCTTGGACGGGTTTTCCACATGGATCACCTCGCCGTCCTTCATCAGTAGCTCGTACACCACGGTAGGTGCCGTGGTGATCAGGTCCATATCGAACTCGCGCTCGAGACGTTCCTGCACAATTTCCAGATGCAGCAGCCCCAGGAAACCGCAACGGAAGCCGAAGCCCAGCGCCTGCGACACTTCCGGCTCGTACTTGAGCGAAGCATCGTTCAGTTGCAGCTTTTCCAGCGCATCGCGCAGATTATCGTAGTCGTGGCTTTCCACCGGATACAGACCGGCAAACACCTGCGACTGGACTTCCTTAAAGCCCGGCAATGCTTCGGCCGCCGGCGTTTTCATCAAGGTAATGGTATCGCCCACTTTGGCCGACTTGATGTCCTTGATACCGGCAATGATAAAGCCCACCTCGCCGGCCCTAAGCTCGCTGCGCTGCAAGGCTTTAGGCGTGAATACGCCGACCTGCTCGCACAGATGCTCGGCACCGGTGGCCATGAACTTGATCTTGTCCTTGGGCTTGATCACGCCGTCCTTGACACGCACCAGCATCACCACGCCGACGTAGTTATCAAACCACGAATCGATAATCAGCGCCTTGAGCGGGGCATCCACATCGCCGACCGGCGGCGGAATCTTGGCAATCAGGGTTTCGAGGATATCCTCGATACCGATACCGGATTTAGCCGAAGCGCGCACCGCATCGATGGCCTCGATACCGATGATGTCTTCGATTTCCTGACAGACGCGCTCTGGCTCGGCAGCCGGCAAATCGATCTTGTTCAGCACCGGCACCACCTCGACCCCCAGGTCGATGGCGGTATAACAGTTGGCAACGGTCTGGGCTTCTACACCTTGCGAAGCGTCCACGACCAGCAGCGCGCCTTCGCAGGCGGACAGCGAACGCGACACTTCATAGCTGAAGTCGACGTGTCCCGGTGTGTCGATCAGGTTGAGGTTGTAGACCTCGCCATCCCGCGCCTTGTAATGCAAGGCTGCAGTCTGCGCCTTGATGGTAATGCCACGCTCTTTCTCAATATCCATTGAGTCGAGCACCTGGGCGCTCATTTCGCGTAGATCCAAGCCACCGCAGAACTGGATAAAACGGTCAGCCAGCGTGGATTTGCCGTGGTCGATATGGGCAATGATAGAAAAATTGCGTATGTGTTTCATCAGGCTCGCAGACAACAAAAAGACGAGGGCACGTAGTGCGCCCTCGTACAGGTATCAATTAGTGCGCGATTCTAGCGGATTTCGCCGGCATGTGCAGCCAAACGTTCCGCCAGAGCGGCTTCATCCAAGTGCCAGTGGCAGATCTCGCCCTTTGCATCCAGCAACACGGGCACCAGTTCGTTGTACTTTTCTTCCAGCACCGGGTCGGCATCCACGTCGACAATATCCAGCTCAAAGCCGTAGCGCGCCTGCCAGGGCAATAGTGCATCACGCATGGCATGGCACAGGCTGCAATAATCGCGGAACATCAGCGTCAGCGTCATTTTTACTCCAAGGGCCGGTTTTTTGAACGGCAAGTACGAGCCGGCGCGGCCACAATGGCGTCAGGGTCCAGCTTACTGGCAATATGAGGCTGAAAACGCCCATCCTCCGACAGGCGTTGCGCCCGGCGGCGCACCAGCAGCAAGCTCAGCAGCAAGCAACCCAAACCGGCAAGCGCCGACGCCATCTCGCCAAACAGTGCGCCCAGCAGCGCGCCGGCGAACAAGGCTAACAGCGGCAAGACATACATCAGCAACACACTTTGTCTCAGGCTTTTTTCCGGCACGGCCACCATCACCTGGTCCCCGGCCCCTACACCCAGGCTATCCAGCACCCGGAACACCGGATCACGCCCGCTAAACAGGCGCGCGATACTCAAGGAACGACAACCGCCCTCAGCATCACACTGACCGCATGGCGAATGCGGCTTGGGCTCGACCCAGGCCGCACCGGGCTCGACGCGCAATACGCGTGCTTCGGTTTCAATCATGATTTTTTAACAAGCCGCAGATGACGGGCAATGGCCTGCAAGCCGGCATCAGGCAGATCCCCCACCAAGGTCAAACGGTACTCGCCCTCATTGTCTGTAGCTACCGAAATAGGCCCATGCGTCAGATGAGGCGCCGGTTTGGCATCCTTGGCATACTCGACAAACAGAGAAAACACGGCCAGACCATCGCTATACACCCGGTGCTGAACCGGTGGTGCACCATCATTACCCGGCATTTTACGCATGACAGAACGCAGCAGCCGAAAACCCGGCGGAATGCCTTTGATCTCTAGCGACTCCACTCCCTCTTCAGCCTTCACGGCAGAAGCAGAGGATGCTGCGCTTAAGGGATAAACCGGCTGCACACTCACCTTGGCGCGCGGTGCGCGATCATCCAGATCAATAAAGCTGAACAACTCGACCACATCCTGCTGTGCATCCAGCGTGACCCACTTCAGCGGCAGCTGACTGGCCTTATCCAGACAAACGCGCTGTGTATAGCGCTGCCCGGCTTCCAGCGATTTCAACTGCCACCATTGGCATTCGCGCGACGCTACCCTATCCGAGCCCAAGCGGCTTAGGGCATAGCCATCAGCCAGCATGGCCACATTATCCGGCAGAATGGCCGGAAACAGCTTGGCACTGCTTATTTTTGCTGCCAGCAGCGAATGCTCGTCCGGAGCGGACGTAATCAGCACGTCGCCATGACGGATAATCTCGCGCGGCAAGCCATCCAGCGAAACACGGCGCTCCCTGACTTTCCCCTTGCTGACTGAACGCTGGATACGGAAGGTCTCGGATGCAGAACCTATCTGGTGCAGGTAACTGCCGGACAATGTTTGCTGGCGTGCAACCTGCGCAGCCTTGCCAAGCAAGGCCCAGTCATCATCAGGACCGGCCTGTACCAGAGGTGCCAGCAACATGCCGAAAAAAACACAAAACCTGAACTGCATCAATGTGCTGCCTTGTCACGCGCTGGCACATAGGCAACCCGCCGCTGCGAGCCGTCTATTGTCCCCGCCATTTCCTGATGCGCCAGCAGATAAGGTGCATCTACCGCTGTAGCCGGGCTGAACACCTGGGCTTCGCTTGCTTTGGCCACCACCATTTCCGACTCATCCTGCTGCCAGCCCATCCAGCCGACAACGGCCGCGCAAGCAACCGATGCGGCCAATGCATAATGGCGCAGCTTTCGGGAAGGCAAAGGCCAGCGTCTGGCCGGCGCCAAAACAGTAGGCTCATCACGCAGGCGCTCACTGACTTCGCGCCGCACATCCAGCGCAAGACCCCCGCCCCCGCGCATGGCATCCCCGATCAGCTGATAGGTATCCCAGCTATCCTTCAATGCCTTATCCGCCTGTAAATCCGTGATGGCCGCGTGTGCCGCTGCATCATCCAGCGCATCGTCCATCAAAGCAGAGATATTTTCTTTCATCACTACCACCTCTTGTCTTTTGCCGTATCCAGCAAGGGGCGCAACTGCGTTGCAATCGCTTCACGCGCACGGAAAATACGCGACCTGACCGTACCAATCGGACAATCCATCACTTGGGCGATTTCCTCGTAGCTGAGACCATCCATTTCACGCAGGGTAATTGCCGTACGCAACTCCTCAGGCAACGCATTCACCGCCTGGTTAACCGTCTCCACGATCTGGCGGTTCATCATGTCCGCTTCGGGCGTATGGTAATCCGGCATCTGATCGCCCAGATCAGCGACCTCGCCATCTTCATCCTCGACCCCGGCCTTGAACACAGGTCTTCGACCATTGGCACTGAGAAAGTTCTTGGCCGTATTGATTCCGATACGATATAGCCAAGTGTAAAAAGCGCTCTCACCCCGAAATGACGGCAATGCCCGGTAGGCCTTGATAAAGGCCTCCTGTGTCACATCCTCAATGTCCGCGCTGTCCTTGATAAAGCGCGACAACAAGCGCCCCAGGCGTCTTTGATACTTGGAAACCAACAAATCAAAGGCGCGCTTCTCCCCACGCTGGACGCGTTCCACCAATTGCTGATCGAGTTCCCGATCACTCATTCTTGTTTACAGCTCCTGATTTTTTCTATGCTTGCTGTCCAGATTTTTATAGTCATCTCTTATGACTCCTCTGCTCCGGATAAGTTCGACCGTAATAAGCCGTCACCTTAACAGAGCACATTGCAAAGCAAAACCGACAAGCACCAGCTTCTGACCATTGCACGTACTTCCAAACGTGCGTTTACCAGACAAAAACACAACAAGCGGCAAAAAAACAGCTGGGTGCAAGAAAAATAATGCCCTCGCCATTTACGAACTTACCAAGCACTTGCTAGAATTTGGAATAATCACTCAGCCAACACATCATCAAGGAGCCGCCAGATGCATACCCCGGGTCAACGTTTCCGTCTTGCCGTCGAGCAGGAAAAGCCGCTGCAGGTTGTCGGCGCGGTCAATGCCTATTTTGCCCGTCTTGCCGAGCACTCCGGCTTCAAAGCCATTTATCTGTCCGGCGGCGGTGTCGCCGCCTGCTCCTGCGGCATTCCCGATCTTGGCATCACCACCCTGGAAGACGTACTGATCGATGTACGCCGCATTACCGACGTCACCGAACTGCCACTCTTGGTCGACATCGATACCGGCTGGGGCGGCGCATTCAATATCGCCCGTGCCGTGCGCAACCTGGAAAAAGCCGGTACCGCCGCCGTGCATATTGAAGACCAGGTCCAGCAAAAACGCTGCGGCCATCGCCCTAACAAGGCCATCGTCAGCAAGGAAGAGATGGTTGACCGCGTGAAGGCCGCCGTCGATGCCCGCCGTCAGGATATGGTGATCATGGCGCGCACCGACGCACTGGCAGTCGAAGGCCTGGAATCGGCCATCGAGCGCGCCATCGCCTGCGTCGAGGCCGGCGCCGACATGATCTTCCCCGAAGCGATCACCGATCTTGCCATGTACAAGCAGTTTGCCGAAGCGGTGAAAGTGCCGGTACTGGCCAACATCACCGAGTTCGGCTCCACCCCGCTCTATACCACCGAACAACTGGGCAATAACGGCGTCTCACTGGTGCTCTATCCGTTGTCGACCTTCCGCGCCGCCTCCAAAGCCGCGCTGAATGTCTACGAGGCACTGCGCCGCGACGGCACCCAGGCCAATGTGGTCGACACCATGCAGACCCGTATGGACCTGTACGATCACCTCGGCTACCACGACTACGAACAAAAACTGGACGCCCTGTTTCAACAGGAAAAAAACAAATAATCCGCGTCCGCCCCGCTATCTGCAAAGGAGAATCACATGACTGAAGTCGTCATCGGCAAGCCGAAAAAATCCGTCGCCCTGTCCGGCGTAGCCGCCGGCAATACCGCACTGTGCACCGTTGGCCGTACCGGCAATGATTTGAGCTATCGCGGCTACGACATTCTCGACATCGCCGACCGTTGCGAATTCGAAGAAGTCGCCTACCTGCTGGTTCATGGCAAGCTGCCCAATGTGGCTGAACTTGCCGGCTACAAGGCCAAACTCAAGGCGCTGCGCGGCC
>NZ_RJTZ01000124.1:0-8685 GCF_024343515.1 Aquitalea sp. S1-19
GCCACACTCCGCCGAAAAATCATGCTGCTAACTTGTCAAGTTGTGGTCGGAGTACAAGGATTCGAACCTTGGACCCCCTGGTCCCAAACCAGGTGCGCTACCGGACTGCGCCACACTCCGCTTTCAACTTTATTTCCCCAGTTGCGACATTGCCCGTTTGATTGCGGTACAATAATTGCTTCTGAGGACGAGCATTATCTATTAAATATGTGGTTTAAGCAACTCTCTTTTTATCGCCTAAGCGAAAATTCGATTCCTTCTACCGGCAAACTGTCGGAAGTACTGGAAAAACGTCCCTTCTCCCACTGCACGGGTCTGGATTGGTTCAGTGAGGGCTGGGTGCCGCCGGCAGGTTTTCTGGTCGATCCGGTCTATCCGGTACGCGATTGCCTGATGGTCGCGCTCAAGCGCGAAGACAAGGTACTGCCAGCCGGCGTGATTCGTGACTTTCTCGACGCCAAGATCAGCGAGATCGAAAACACCGAGCTACGCAAGATAGGGCGCAAGGAAAAGCTGGAGTTAAAAGAGCAGATTACCGATGACCTGTTGCCGCGCGCCTTCACCCGTTCTGGCCGGCTGACCGCTTATCTGGATACGCGCCGCCAGTGGCTGATGGTCGATAGCGGCACCGCCAGCAAGGCCGAGGCACTGGTCTCGCAACTGCGCGATGCACTTCCTCCCTTCCCCGCCGCCTTGCCGCGCACCAAGCTGGCACCACATACCGCGATGACTAGCTGGGTCGCCGATGGCGAGGCCCCGCATGGCTTCGAGCTGGATGCCGAGTGCGAGCTAAAAGATCCGGGCGAGAACGGTGCCATCATCCGCTGCACGCGCATGGACCTGACCAGCGACGACATCAAGCAACACATCGCCAACGGCATGCTGGTGACACGCGTCGGCCTGATCTGGCGCGAGCGCGTGCGTTTCGTGTTGACAGATGCCTTGCAGCTTAAGCGCATCCAGTTCCTTGATGTCCTGCAAGAAGAAGCCAGCGGCGCGGGCGATGATATGGAAAGCCTGTTCGAAGCAACCTTCACCCTGATGAGCGAAGAACTGGGCGATATCGTGGAAGCCCTGATCGAATCGCTGGACGATTTGACTGACGAGCAACTGGAGGCGACCAGCCAGCCGGCCGTTACACCAACCAACCCCGAAGCTGGCAACACACCCTCGACACCGGTTAGCGGCGACGATGATGTGCCATGGAATTAAACAAGGGTAAACCACAAGGAGGCTATGCCTCCTTTTTTATTGATAGCCAAAAGCTAACTATCAAAAACATACAATCAATTTAACAAAGCTATAGCAATTAACCATAATCGCTCCATCAACTGCAGGACATAGCCATGAGCCACGACAGCAACTGGCTAGACATCTGGTTCGAGCTGTACGCGAACCTGGTCTGGCTGCAATAAACCCGATGGAGCGAATAATGACAAAACTCACTACCCAGGCCGGCGCACCGGTCCCCGACAACCAGAACGTAATGACCGCCGGCCCACGAGGCCCGATGCTGCTGCAGGATGTGTGGTTTTTGGAGAAGCTCGCCCACTTCGACCGCGAAGTCATTCCCGAGCGGCGCATGCATGCCAAAGGCTCGGGCGCTTTCGGCACCTTCACCGTCACCCACGACATCAGCCGCTACACCCGCGCCAAATTGTTCTCTACCATCGGCAAGAAGACCGAGATGTTCGCCCGCTTCTCCACTGTCGCAGGCGAGCGCGGTGCGGCGGACGCAGAACGCGACATCCGCGGCTTCGCGCTGAAGTTCTACACCGAGGAAGGCAACTGGGACTTGGTCGGCAACAACACGCCAGTGTTCTTCCTGCGCGACCCGCTGAAATTTCCCGACCTCAACCACGCGGTCAAGCGCGACCCGCGCACCAATATGCGCAGCGCCAACAATAACTGGGACTTCTGGACGCTGCTGCCGGAGGCGCTGCACCAGATCACCTATGTGATGGGTGACCGCGGCATCCCGGCGAGCTACCGCCATATGCATGGCTTTGGCAGCCATACCTTCAGCCTGATCAATGCGGCGAACGAGCGCCACTGGGTGAAGTTCCACTTCCGCAGCCAGCAAGGCATCAAAAACCTGAGCGACGCCGAAGCGCAAGCACTGGTTGGCCGCGACCGCGAAAGCGCGCAGCGCGACCTGTTGGACAGCATCGACAACGGCAACTATCCGCGCTGGACAATGTTCATCCAGATCATGAGCGGGCAGCAGGCCGCCGAATGCCCGTTCAATCCGTTTGATCTGTCCAAGGTGTGGCCACACGGCGACTACCCGCTGATTGAGGTGGGTGAATTCGAGCTGAACCGCAATCCGGCCAACTATTTCGCCGAAGTCGAGCAGGCGGCATTCAATCCGGCCAACGTGGTGCCCGGCATCAGCTTCTCGCCCGACCGCATGCTGCAGGGCCGGCTGTTCTCCTACGGTGACGCACAGCGCTACCGCCTCGGTGTCAACCACGGCCAGATCCCGGTCAACGCGCCGCGCTGCCCGTTCCACAGCTACCACCGCGACGGCGCGATGCGCATGGACGGCAACCACGGCAGCACGCTCGCCTACGAGCCGAACAGCTACGGCCAGTGGCAGGAGCAGCCGGACTTCAGCGAGCCGCCGCTACAGCTCTCGGGTGCCGCGCAGCGCTGGAACCATCGCGATGACAGCGACTACTACAGCCAGCCGCGCGCACTGTTCCAGCTGATGAGCGCGGAGGAGCAACAACGCCTGTTCGACAACACCGCCCGCGCCATGGGCGACGCCGATATCGAGATCAAGCGCCGCCATGTCGCCAACTGCACCCAGGCCGATCCGGCCTACGGCACAGGTGTCGCCCGCGCACTCGGTCTGTAAGTGCCAGACTAGCCAGGCGCTGGCATGGTGCGGGATTGACCGACGTGCAAATGAGAATTAATATCATTAAATAAACCGGCACGGAGAATCAGCACCATGTTTGCCTGGATCAGACGTCACCCGCTGCAACGCAGCAGCGGTCTTGCCATCTTCATCGCCGGCTGGCTCAGCCTGCTCTGCCACTGAAGCCGATACGACAACGCCCCGCACTGCGGGGCGTTGCTTTTTGTGCAACCGCTTGACTTACATGGTCAGCAGCTTGCCGCGGAAGTCCGCCAGCGTGCGGTAGCCCTTCTCTTCCATGATTGCCGCCAGCTCGTCACGGATGCGCGCGAAACAGCCGGCACCTTCCTCGTACAGACAGGTGCCGACCTGCACTGCTGTCGCACCGGCCAGGATGTGCATAAAAGCCTCGCGCCCGCTCTTGATGCCGCCACAGCCGATCACATGCTTGCCATCCAAGAGACGCGAGAATTCGCGCACATTGGCCAGCGCCGTCGGCAGCACATAGTCGCCCCCTAGGCCACCCAGCCCAGCCTTGGGCTTGATCACCACTGATTCACTGTCGATATCGATCACCAGACCATTGCCCACCGAGTTGATGCAGGTCACGTACTTGAGTGAAGGAAAGCTGTTGAGCACCGATGCCATCTCGGCGAAATGCACCGGATCGAAGTAAGGCGGCAGCTTCACGCCAAACGGCTTGTCGTACACCTTGACCACTTCGGAGAGGACATGGCTGGACGCGGCAAAGTCGTAGCCGATCTGCGGCTTGCCCGGCAGGTTCGGGCAGCTGAGGTTCAGCTCGACCAGGCACGGCAGATCGGCATCGCGAAACGCCTTGAGCATGGTCAGGTTCTCTTCCAGCGTCATGCCTGACACCGAAACAAACAGCGGCTTGCCGCTGGCGTGGTCGTAGTTTTTGGCGTAATCGAGATAGTACTCGTAGCCTGCATTGGGCAGGCCCATCGAGTTGATGCTGCCGTGCGGCGCACGGGCGTAACGCGGCTCGGGGTTGCCCTCGCGCGGCGACAAGGTGCAGCTCTTGGTGACAACGGCCCCGGCGGCGGAAGCGGCGACTGCGTCCAGTTCTTCGCGCGAACGGCACATCACGCCGGACGCGTTGTACAGGGGGTTCTCCATATTGACACCCAACCAGGAGACGGACAGATCGACGGCCATGCTTGATTCCCTCAAAATAAAAACCGGACTTAAACCTTTCTATTTTAATAGCCAGTACATCCTAAATGCACTGATCAGGATCAAAACTGCAAACAGCAATGCCCGGTAAAACGAAAATAAAAGCAAGCAATGGGATTGGATCCCACCTCACCTGCGGTACCTATGCACCAGACTGAAAGCAATTGACCACTGACGGACTAACCGGCATCGCCACATGCAGAGCTCCCGAAGAGCAGTCTCACCGCCAGCATCGGCACTGCCAGCCTGATACCTGACGCACACAGCCCCCCCCTACCAGACTAATCACCCAGACAGATGCCGCACGCTACCACGCCAAGCAAACCGGCCGAAACCGAGTCGAGCTTGCCAACACACAAGCAAATAACCATGACAATGAAAATACGTTAAGCCAATGACGCAGCTAGAAACACAAGCTTAAGGATACAAAGACACCATGGTGTGCGCGCTCCTACGCAACGCCACTAATTCCAAAAAGTAATTATAAATGCATTATTAATTACTTAACGAACTAACAAACACGCACCATAATCAATTCGCCAAATGACATTGACAAGGAGCGTAACCATGAAGACCACCAAATTATTAGCAGCCCTGCTATCACTCGCATTCGCCGGCCACGCCCTGGCAGACATTACCTTACTCAATGCGTCATACGATCCTACGCGTGAACTTTACAAAGATATTAATCAGGGTTTTGCCAAAGACTGGCAGAAGAAGACCGGCGAAAGCGTAATCATCAAGCAGTCGCATGGTGGATCTGGCAAACAGGCCAGATCCGTCATCGATGGTTTGGAGGCAGATATCGTTACACTGGCACTGGCTGCAGACATTGACGAGATTGCCAGCCATGCCAAGCTGCTACCGCCAGAATGGCAAAAGCGTCTACCGCAGAACAGCACTCCATTCAATTCGACCATTGTGCTTCTCGTTCGCAAGGGAAATCCTAAAAACATCAAAGACTGGGGCGATCTGGTAAAATCGGGTACCCAAGTGATTACACCTAGCCCGAAAACTTCAGGTGGTGCTCGCTGGAATTATCTTGCGGCTTACGCTTGGGCGCTAAAACAGCCAGGTGCGACCGAAGCATCTGCACAGAATTTCCTAAAGAAGCTGTACGCAAATGTACCGGTGCTTGATACCGGCGCACGCGGCTCGACCATGACTTTCGTGCAACGTGGTATCGGCGATGTATTGCTGGCCTGGGAAAATGAAGCCTTACTGGCCAAACAAGAACTGGGGCCAGACAAGGTCGACATCATCGTTCCTCCCCTGTCGATCAAGGCTGAACCACCCGTCGCACTGCTAGACAAAATTGTCGACAAGCATGGCACTCGCAAACAGGCTGAAGCCTACCTGAAATATCTGTACACGCCGGAAGCACAGCGTGCAGCTGCCAAGCATTATTACCGGCCAACCAACCCTGCGGTTGCCAAAGAAACCGCAGCAAACTTCCCCAAACTAAAGCTAGTCACCATCGATCAGCTTGGCGGCTGGACAAAACTGCAGGCCAGGCACTTTGACGATGGGGGCGTATTTGACAAGATTTCCACCAAATAAGCTTATTGTTGACAGGCTGTGCCGAAGGAGAAATCCGAATGAACCGGATAATCAAGCTACTTGAAGGACTGAACGCACGCTTTTCCGATGGCGCGCCAGTCTTTACCTTGCGCAATCACAGCGTAGAAGCCCAAATCGGGAATATTCGCTTGCAGAGCGCATTCCAGCCCATTGTTCGCGCAAATAATCAGCAAGAACAAGGTTGGGAAGGGTTAGTTCGGCCATTCCTTCCTGATGGCACAGCCCTACCGCCTCCGGTATTTTTCGACGATTTCTCCGTTGGTCAGGAAATGGCACGTATCGACCGTATTTGCCGCTGCCTGCATCTGGCTAACTTCGTATTGGCCAATGGAAATGGCTACCTGTTCCTCAATCTGCACCCTCGCCACCTGCTCAGTGTAGAAGGAACATTTGGCGCGGCTTTTTCCGAAGTGGCGGCACTGGCCGGCATACCTACGGACCGGATCGTGCTTGAAGTACTGGAGCACTGCACTGACGACGAAAAACGTCTCGCTCGTGCAGTATTAGAATTCAAATCACACGGATTTTTGGTTGCATTAGATGACTTTGGCCAGAACAGCGATACACATACGGTTGACCGCCTATTCCAGCTGAAGCCTCACATCGTTAAATTTGACCGGAGTCTGTTGCATATCAGCAATCCCATAGTCTTACCACGATTGATTCGCGCGGTCAGGGAACTCGGAGCCTTATCCGTGATGGAAGGCATAGAAACGGCTGATGAGGCCTCCCGAGCCTACCTAGCCGGGGCAAACCTACTGCAAGGCTTCCACCTTGGGCGTCCACAATCCAAACCTAAATACAAAATAGCTGCAAACGCCAAGGAGGCTGCATAGCAAATATCCTGAATCAACACCAAGCTCACCAAGCCTCCGCCACAACAAGCCCAGCATGACCACCCAGCCCTGAGACACCACTCTCTCAGGCATGGACCTTGCCAACTTTTTACGCCGTATTGAAAACCTGATGCGCCTGGGCACGATTGCCGAAATCGACCCAGACCGTACCCGCGTGCGCGTAGCCAGCGGATCGCCACTGACCGACTGGCTGCCATGGCTGCATACCCGAGCCGGCACCAGCCGCGACGGGGATCCACCCAGCGCGGGCGAACAGGTCATGATCTTTGCTACCGCTGGGGCGCTGCCGTTTTGTAGCCATATTTTTATTCACGTAATCGGCAAACTATATGGACTACGGATGGTACGCCTGCTTTATGGAGTGGTTACACCTCACATTTTGATTAAAAACGGTGATAAATGGAGAAACCGGATAAAATCAAAAAGCCCGTAGATCATTGATCTACGGGCTTTTATTGGAGGCGGGGGTCGGAATCGAACCGGCGTAGACGGCTTTGCAGTGCGAGGGTTTTATTTTAATTTCAATGAGTTGTAAAAAATAACCACTCCAACCAGCTTAAAGGCGATCAAGTGCGCCCATGCAACACTGCTGCTGCATGCATTTGGCCGCATGAATATGCAAGGTTTTTCATGCGCAGGAGGTTCCGTGCGCCGCCTTTTGTGGCGGGCGCTGGAGGCCGTCGTGCAGTTGCATGTTTTCCGACCCAAGAAGCGGGCGGGCGGGGCGGGGATCCGAGCGCGCGCCACGGGGTAGAGCCGCACAAAGCGGCCGGATTGAACGGGGAGGATCGAGAAGGGGAAGAAAGGCGGCCAGAGCGGCCGCCATCAGGTCAGGCAGTGGCCGCCAGTGCGTAGTCGTCGAAGCGGATAACCTCCTCGCCGACCCAGTCGTTTATCTCGGAGAAGCGCGCCTGCAGTGGCTTGATTTCGTTGACCCAAAAAACCTTGGCAGCCTTTTCGACATCGCCAAAGCCGCCGACATTGCCAGGCATCACCCCAAGCAGCTGAGGGGGGACGCGATGCATGGCTAGCTGGTCATCCCGCGTGATGTTCTTGATGCCGGAAAAGTCGTCCTTGGCCGCCACCTCGCTGACGGGGATCAGCTGGATGCCATCCTTTTTACCGCCGGGCGCGTACATAAACAGGTTGCGGAAGTTGCCGGGGCCTTTGCTGTTCTTCAGCGCGCTGCGCAGTGCGTCAACGTCGCCCTCTTGCTGGACGGTGTCCGTCATGTAGAGAATGAAACCGGCATGACTGCCGTTCTGGAAGTATTTACGGCGGAAAAGCGTGGCGGACTCATTCAGCCATGCGCTATTCAGCGCGGCCAGATACTCGGGCACGCCATACAGCTCTTGGTTAACGTCATGTTCCATCAGGTGATAAACCTCGCCGCGCGGCATCTCAACGTCTTTCATGTAGCCGCCGCAGTACCAGTAGGTATCTGCATCAAGACCGCGGCGCATGTATTTGGCAGGCGCGGGGGCGAGCTCAAGAAGGCCGCCAAGGCGATTGCGCCGGCGCTCAATGTAGGCATTCCCGAAAATCAAGAACTCAAGCGCCAGGCGCGAGAACGCGGAGCGGCTAAGCAGACGGTGCGGTTTGAAGGTGCTGGCCAGCACATTGCGCTTAACGTATAGCGCGGAGCCGTGGTGCACCGAGGCGCGGAACGATTGCGCCAGGCCATCAAGCGAAAGCGGAGGCTCGTACCACTTGCCGCCGACTTCTGCGCAATTGAGGTAATCCAGCAAGCCGCGATTGCTGAGTACCGGCTCGGGGTCGCCAAAAGAAAAGGCCATGGGGGCCGCGCGCGGGGTGACGGTTTCAGTCATTAAAAAAGCTCCAGAAAGCTACTGTTATTCGGGTTGCGGCCTTCAAGCGGCTCATGCTCAAGCGCATGCATAACTGCCCAGGCTAGATCGGCATGGCTGGCCTCTTCGGAGCGCCCGGCCACATAAGTGGCCTGCCTGCCGGATGGGGTGACGGTTTTTTTGATCTGCATGAAGCTGGCGGCGACGTCGGTGTGGCCGGCGTCAAACTCAAGGCGGCCGCGACTGATCACGTCATAGGCCTTGAGAACAAGCCGCACCTTGACATCGACCGAGTAATTGATTGCCTTGGCTGCGGGAAAGAACTGTTTGACCAGCTGATGCACACCCACCCCAAGGCCGGTGGTATCAATGCCGATAT
>NZ_RJTZ01000125.1:0-8652 GCF_024343515.1 Aquitalea sp. S1-19
TGCCGTTCCGATCGCGACCAGCACGCCTTCGCTACGGGGAAACACCAGCTGGCTATAGGGGTGAAAATGCGGCGCACTGTCCTGCTGCTGTTGCAGTTTGTCAAACAGGGTAAAGTCGAGGCGGTTGTCAAAAGCGTAATCCACACAGGCTCCCAAGCATTCGGCTTGCCGGCCATCATCCGGCAAGCCGGCCTCCCTGCCAACGTGGATAGTACATACTCTTGATACAGAACAAATAGTCAGGCTATTGCGCTGCCAGCGTCAGTACCACCGGCGTGTGATCGGACGGACGCTCCCATTTGCGCGGGGCCTTGTCGATGTCGCAAGCCAGCGCCCGCGCCTTAAGCGAATCACTGATCAGGATGTGGTCGATACGCACCCCAAGATTGCGGCGGAACATCATCGCGCGGTAGTCCCACCAGCTGTACTGCTTGTCGTCCTGATTAAACAGACGGAAAGAATCGGACAGGCCAAGCGCAATCAGGCGGAAGAAGGCGGCGCGCTCGGGTTCCGAGCACAAGACCTTGCCCTGCCAAGCCTCGGGGTCATATACATCGCGGTCGTCGGGTGCGATATTGTAGTCACCCAGCAAGGCGAAATCGGTATGTGCAGCCACTTCGCTTGCCACATAGCCTTCCAGTGCCGCGAGCCAGGCAAGCTTGTACGGATACTTTTCCGAGTCGACCGCCTCGCCGTTGACGAAGTAGGCACACATCACGCGCACCCCGCCTACCGTGGCGGTGATCACCCGGCGCTGTACATCGTCGTAACCGGGAATACCGCTGACCACATCGCTTAAGGTCAAAGGGCTGCGCACCAGAATCGCCACGCCGTTATACGTTTTTTGTCCCAGCCAGGCTGCGCGGTAACCGGCCGCTTCAATCTCTTCCTGCGGAAACTTGTCCTGATCCAGCTTCAGCTCCTGCAGGCACAAGACATCGACCGGATTATCCTGCAGCCATTGCAAGACTTGTGGCAGGCGCACCTTGAGGGAGTTGACATTCCAGGTAGCCAATTTCATCAATAAACCCAATCCGTTAAACAATACGTTTAATCAATTAAACAACACTCGCCGCAAGAAACATTGTCAGCCCGCTCTCCTGCGGCCTAGAATCAAATCGTCATATCAACGGAGAGAGCCTTTGCGAGCTCAAGACAAGCGTTTGCAGCACACCGATGCACGGGCACTTTGCCCGACGCAGAATCCGAATCGTACCACCCTGACCCCGATTGCGCCGTCGTTCGCGCTACGCACTCCCACCTTCCGCCACCACCATACGCTGGGTTCGCCCGAGCGGGAAGAGCCGGAAGCCAGCCGCTAATAATGCAAAACCGCCCGGTGACGGGCGGTTTTCCGATTTGAAATCCTGCTTAGAAACTGTGTGACAGACCGACACCCAAGGTGTACTCGTTGTCTACGCCGCTGCCACTGCCAAACGGCACGTTCTGGTCGTACTTGACGCGGCCGTAGGAGACATAGCTCATGGTGCGTTTGGAAATCTGATAATCAGTACCGACGACCCATTGCTGGTAACCGGTGTCCGACTGTTTGGCACCGTTTGCGTCGACATCCCAGCCATAGGCATAGGTCAGGCGCGGCGTGAAGTTGCCCAGGCTATAGGACGCGGTCAGCTCGGCTTCCTTGGTCTTTATGTTCTGGCCATACCAAAGAGGCAATGGTTGCCCCTCTGTCCGCTCGGTCAGGTTATCGAAAGACGGATTCGTCCCTGGCCACAAGTTACTGCCATAGCCCTTGGTCTGCTGGTAACCGGCAGCCAGATACAGCGGACCCTCGCTATACATAACCTCGAAACGCTGCCCCAGTGCCGGCGAAGTTCCTCCGGTTGTCGCCGAAGTGACATCACCATTTGGAGCAATCGTATTGACCGTCAATTGGTTGTTGTTCTGGTAGTTCAGGTAGCTGTACGCCGCAGTGAACGCCCCCCAGTTGTACGACACGCCGAAGTTGAAAGTGTTCTGCTTGGGCTGGCCGCCACCCGGCTCGTTAAAGCCGTAGAGCAACGCGAAGTTGAGCCCCCCCAGCAACGTCGGGCTGTCGTAGCGGATCGCGCTGTCGACCCGGCCGTCGGTACGGGTGAAGATACTGCTGCCGTTGACATGGGTGTCGGCGTTGTACGTCCACGGGTCGACATACTCCATATTCGAATTCTGGAAGGTGCTGATGTGGCCGAGCTTGACCGAGCCCCAGTCGTCGGAAGCCAGACCGATGAAGCTGTCACGCGTGGCAAAGGTATTGCCCGAACCGCCATCGGTAAAATCAATACCCTGCTCGAGCTGCCAGATCGCCTTCAGGCCATTGCCCAAGGCTTCATTGCCGCGAAAGCCGATATGCGAGTTCACACCGGATGCGCTGTCTATCTCGGTGGTAGCGCCAAATGAACCCGCAGTCTGGCCTGCGCTGTTATCCGGATAGGTCGCCGTCGCCGTCTTGTTGCGCGCAATCTCGCCAGTCATCTTGCCGTAGATTTCCACATCGGCCATTGCCGCTGCCGGCAAGGCAGCGATGGCCAACACCATTAATTTTTTCATATCCATACTCTCCTGTGAAACCCACATCCGTCCCAGCACGACAAGCCTGAAACAGGGTTGCGCGCAGCCTTGTGCAAACCTCTTACGTTTTAGTCAACTATCATCCGCTTTGCGCGCAGGCTCTACCCTGGGCGGGAATTGCATCTCGTCGATCCGCACAAACCGGGTCTTGTGTTTAATGCGGTAAACCAGCCACACCAGCAAAAACAGCGGCAAACCGATATAGGTGGCGATGATGCCGTTCCAGTTGATATTGGCCTCGAAAAAGGCTTCATAGTTTTGCCCAAGTACGATAAACAGGCACAGGCTGAAGGCGAACAGGGGGCCGAACGGAAAGAAGCGCGCACGATAAGGCAATTCGGACAAGGAGCGCCCTTGTGCGATAAAGCCCTTGCGGAAACGGTAGTGCGAAATGGCAATACCCAGCCAGGCAATAAAACCGCATAGCCCGGACAGATTCAGCAGCCACAGGTAAATCACCTGATCACCGACCAGCGAGGTAAAAAAGCACAAGGCCCCGACCGCAGTCGTCATCAGCAGCGCGTAAATCGGGATGCCGTTCTTGCTGAGTTTGGCAAACACCTTGGGGGCCTGCCCGTCCAGCGCCATCGAATACAGGGTACGGGTAGAGGCGTACATGCCCGAGTTGCCCGCAGACAGAATGGCAGTGAGGATCACCGCATTCATGATGGACGCCGCAGCCATGACGCCGCTTTTTTCGAGCACCAGGGTAAAGGGCGAGACCGCGATATCTTTGACATTGCTTCTGAGCAGCAAGGGATCGTTATATGGCAGCAACAGGCCAATCATCAGAATGGACAGCACATAGAAGATCAAGATACGCCAGAACACCTGGCGTATGGCTTTGGGTATGGTTTTTTCCGGATGCTCGGCCTCGCCTGCCGTGATACCGATCAGTTCGGTCCCCTGATAGGAAAAGCCGGCAATCATCGCCACACCGATAATGGCGTCCAGACCACCGACAAACGGCGCCTCTCCCATGGTGAAATTGGATAGCCCCGGTGCCGGCCCCTTGCCCAGCACACCCAATAGCATAAAGACACTGGCCAGCAGGAACACCACCACGGCGGAGACCTTGACCATGGAAAACCAGTACTCGCCCTCACCGAAACTCTTGACCGAAAAAGCATTCAGCAACACAAAGATGGTCAAAAACAGAGCACTCCACCAGTAACCGGGCACATCGGGAAACCAGAATGCCATCACAATCTGCGCCGCCACCAGTTCAACGGCGATGGTCACCGCCCAGTTGAACCAGTAATTCCAGCCTTGGGCAAAGCCGAAAGCCGGATCGACAAAACGCTCGCTATACAGGGTGAACGAGCCAGATTCGGGCATATACGCCCCCATCTCGCCGAGGCTGGACATCAGGAAATACACCATGATGCCGATCACCAGATAGGCCACCACCGCGCCCCCCGGCCCGGCCTGCGCAACCGAAGCACCGGAGGCGACAAACAGGCCGGTGCCGATGGCTCCGCCTATCGCGATCATGGTCAGATGGCGTGCCTGCAAGCTGCGATGCAGCCCGGTTGTGGTCTGTTCTTGTGCGCCAGTTTCGCTACCCATGCCTTGTGCTCCTGTCTGAGAGACGCCTGTCTACTCAAAATAGCAGGCCAATGTAATTTATCCCCCTTCAGGCATCCCAAATGGAAACAAAAAAGCCACCGAATTAACACCGGTGGCTTTTGAATGGAAAGATATAATTTGTGCTTAATGCACCGCTTCCACCATGCCGCCATGGCGCAATAGCGCGTCGATCTGAGGGTCACGACCACGGAAGGCGCGGAAAGATTCCAGTGCCGGACGCGAACCGCCTACGGCCAGGATCTCGTTCCAGAAGCGCGCGCCGGTTTCCGGGTTGGCGCCGCCCGCTTCTTCGAATGCCGCATAAGCATCGGCCGAAAGCACTTCCGCCCACTTGTAGCTGTAATAGCCGGCGGCATAGCCGCCGCCGAAGATATGGCTGAACGAGTTTGGGAAGCGGTTGTAGGCCGGCGGACGGTTGACGGCCACCTCGTCACGCACCGCTTCCAGCAGCGCCATCCAGTCGCCGTCCGGGTCCATCTCGTGATACATGCGCATGTCGAACAGCGAAAACTCCAGCTGGCGCACCATCATCATGCCGTTCTGGAAGTTCTTGGCCGCGATCATCTTGTCGAACAGCAGCTTGGGCAGCGGCTCGCCGCTGTCCACCTGTGCCGTCATGCCCTGCAGCACATCCCATTCCCAGCAGAAATTCTCCATAAACTGCGATGGCAGCTCGACTGCATCCCACTCGACGCCGGAAATGCCGGATACGCCCAGCTCATCGACGCGGGTCAGCAGGTGGTGCAGGCCGTGACCGAACTCGTGGAACAGGGTGATTACTTCATCGTGGGTAAATACGGCCGGCTTGTCGCCAACCGGGCGGGTGAAGTTGCAGGTGAGAAAAGCCACCGGCTTTTGCACCTTGCCAGCCTTGGTGCGGCGCCCGAATACATCAGCCATCCACGCGCCGGGGCGCTTGCCTTCACGCGCGTAAAGATCAAGGTAAAAACCGCCGATCAGCTCGCCATCCTTGACGATCTCGAAGTAGTCCACATCATCGTGCCATACCTTCGCTTCCGCCTTGCGGATGTCGACGCCGTACAGGGTTTTCACCACGCCGAACAGGCCGTCCAGCACCTTGGGCTCAGGGAAGTACTGTTTGAGCTCCTGCTCGGAGAAGGCATAGCGCTGTTCGCGCAGCTTTTCGCTGGCGTAGGCGATGTCCCACGCTTCCAGCGACTCCAGACCCAGCGTTTCGCGGGCAAAGGCTTCCAGCTCGGCGCGGTCTTGCGCCGCATACGGCTTGGCGCGCACCGCCAGATCGCGCAGGAAGGCAATCACCTGCTCCGGCGACTCGGCCATCTTGGTCGCCAGCGACAGCTGGGCGTAAGAGTCAAAACCCAGCAACTGCGCTTCTTCGCGTGCCAGTTTCAGCTTTTCGCGCATGATGGGGGTGTTGTCCTGCTCTGCCAGGCCGAATTCGGACGCACGCTTGGCGTAGGCTTCATACACCTCGGCGCGCAGTTCGCGGCGGTCGGCATACTGCATCACCGGGAAATAGCACGGAAACTGCAGGGTCAGCTTGAAGCCTTCCTTGCTGTCGGCCGCCGCCATCGCGGCGAACATGGCACGCGCATCGTCCGGCACGCCGGCAAGCTCAGCTTCATCGGCAATGATTTTCACCCAGGCATCGGTCGCATCCTGCACATTCTCGGAAAACTTGGCCGACAGCTCGGACATGCGCGTCGACACCTCGACATAGCGCGCCTTCTGCTCGTCCGGCAGCTCGGCGCCAGCCAGACGGAAGTCGCGCAGCGCATTTTCGATCACGGTCTTGCGCGCCTGTGGCCAGGCATCAAAATCGCCGGCAGCACGCAAAGCCTGATACTTGGCGAACAGCTCAAGGTTCTGCCCAAGCTCGGTGCCGAACAAGGACACCTTGGGCAAAGCGGCATTGAACGCATCGCGCATGCCGTCCATGTTGAGCACGCTATTAAGGTGGTAGACCGCATTCCATGCGATCCCCAGCCGCTCGGTGGCATCGGTCAGCGGGCCTTCGACATTATCCCAGCTCGGGGACTCGCTATTGGCGGTCACAGCAGCGACGGCGGCACGCGCCTCGGTCAGCAGCTGGTCGATGGCGGGCGCGACATGCTCGGCGCGGATTTCATCGAAACGGGGCAGGCCAGAAAAATCGAGCAGCGGGTTGGTATTCATCGTTATGTCATCCTTGGTCGGGGCTCGCCTGTATGATAGGCAGCATCAAACGACAAGATGAGGACAGCCCGATGAATCACAACCTGCGTTCTTTTGATGGCATCACGCCAAATGTGGCCGCTTCGGCCTATATCGACCCGGCAGCCGTGGTCATCGGTGAGGTCACACTGGAAAAAGACAGCTCGGTATGGCCGTATGCGGTCATCCGTGGCGACGTCAACAGCATCACCATCGGTGAAGGCAGCAATGTGCAGGACTTCGCCATGTTGCATGTCTCCCACAAAAAAGAATCCGATCCGCTGGGCGCGCCGCTAGTCATCGGCAAACATGTGACCATCGGCCACCATGTGACGCTGCACGGCTGCACCATAGACGACGAAGTGCTGGTCGGCATCGGCTCCATCGTGCTGGATCGTGCGCATATCGAAAAGCATGTACTGGTCGGGGCAGGTTCGCTGGTGCCGCCGGGCAAACGGCTGGAGTCGGGCTATTTGTACCTGGGCAATCCGGTGAAAAAGGTGCGCGCGTTGACGGCAGAAGAGATCGCCTATTTCAAGTACTCGGCCGAGCACTATGTGCGGCTGATGAATAAGCACAAGGGCTGAAGAGCAGCGAACTGAAACCCTGCAGGCGCGGACTCCCGCGCCTGCGTCCACCTCCTGCCACGACGGCTGAAGCACGCTTCCAGCTGCACGCAGCACCCGCTGCCATACATGCACACAAATCATCTGTCACCTGAAAAACCATCCTTTGCCAGTGACAGGGCAACAGCTGTCTAATCGCTCCCATCAGGCACGCTCACGATGCGTAAGCGGCCAATACTCCGGGAGATGTCATGCAAGGTGGTACAGGTTTATTACTGGTATTGCTATTGGCCATCGTGCTGATTGTGGTGCTGATCGTCAAAGTCCGGGTTCATGCTTTTCTTGCACTGATGGCGGCCTGTTTCGTGGTCGGCATCGGCTCGGGCATGCCGCTCACCTCGATTGCCGCCTCGTTCGAAAACGGGGTCGGTGGCACGCTGGGCTTTCTGGCGGCGATTATCGGTCTGGGGAGCATTCTGGGCAAAATGCTGGAAGAATCCGGCGGAGCCGAGCGCATCGCCAAGACCCTGCTGCAGACGCTGGGCAAGGATCGCGCTTCATGGGCGATGATGCTGGTCGGCTTCATCGCCGGCATTCCGGTCTTTTTCGAAGTGGGCTTTGTGCTGCTAATTCCGCTGATCTATGTCGTCGCTAAAGAAACTCGCCTCAATATGCTGTATCTGGGCGTGCCGCTGGCCATTTCGCTGATGGTGGTGCATTGCATGCTGCCACCCCACCCTGCCGCCATGGCAATTACCGGCATGCTGGGCGCCGATGTAGGCAAGGTCATCATGTACGGCCTGATCGTGGGCTTGCCGACTGCCATCATCGCCGGCCCGGTCTGGATCAATCTGGTATGCAAGCGTGAAGCACCTTCTACCCAGCAGGCTTTTCTGGAAGAGCGCTGTGACAGCAGCGAGCGCAAGGATCTGCCCGGCTTCGGCATCACCCTGTTCACCATCCTGCTGCCGCTATTGCTGATGGTAGGCAAAACGGTTGCCACCATGGGGCTGACGCAAGGCACCACCAGCTACGAAGTGGTTGCCTTTCTGGGTAACCCGCTGCCAGCGCTGGCGATTGCGGTGATGTTCGCCTATTGGTCGCTGGGGCTGCGTCGCGGCCTGAAGATGGCCGACCTGCTGGTGCTGACCGACAAATGCTTCCCGCCACTGGCCAGCATCTTGCTGATCATCGGTGCCGGCGGTGCCTTCAACGGCATCCTGATCGACAGCGGCGTGGGCAAGGTCCTGGCCGGAACGCTGGCACAACTGGACATGAACCCTATCGTACTGGCCTGGCTGATTGCAGGGCTGATGCACTTCGCCGTCGGCTCGGCCACCGTTGCCATGATCAGCGCGGCCGGCATGGTATTGCCTATGCTGGGCGATAACTCCGGCTACAGCCGTGAAATCATCGTGATTGCCATCGGCGCCGGCGCTATCGGCTGGACCCACGTCACCGACTCGGCATTCTGGGTGGTGAAGGAATATCTGGGTGTCTCGCTATCCGATGCACTGAAGAAATTTACCGGCGGTACCGTGCTGGCCTCCGTGGTCGCACTGGGACTGACTTTGCTGTTGTCGCGCGTGATTTAAGCAGACTACAGACAACACATGATCAAACTTATTATCTGATACAGGAGCAACATCATGATTCTGGGCAAAACAATTGAAAGCTGGTGCGCCAGCTACCCGCTGATCAATGAACTGATCGCCTTGCAGGAAACCAGCTGGTTCAACCCTGGCATCGC
>NZ_RJTZ01000126.1:0-8518 GCF_024343515.1 Aquitalea sp. S1-19
ATCGCCGAAAAATTCGAGCCAGGCGGAGACGACGCGCTCCTTGCGCAGGAATTCGGTCAGTGCCAGCACGATGTCGGTGGCGGTGATGCCGCTTTGACGCTTGCCGGTGAGCTTGACGCCGACGATGTCGGGCAGGCGCATCATCGAGGCGCGGCCCAGCATCACGGTTTCGGCCTCGAGGCCGCCGACGCCGATGGCGATCACGCCCAATGCGTCCACATGCGGCGTGTGGCTGTCGGTGCCGACGCAGCTGTCCGGGAAGGCGACGCCGTCACGTGCCTGAATCACCGGCGACATTTTTTCCAGATTGATCTGGTGCATGATGCCGTTGCCGGCCGGGATTACATCCACGTTCTTGAATGCGGTACGGGTCCAGTCGATGAAATGGAAGCGGTCCTCGTTGCGGCGGTCTTCGATGGCGCGGTTCTTGGCGAAGGCGTCCGGGTCGAAGCCACCGCATTCGACGGCGAGCGAGTGGTCGACGATGAGCTGGGTCGGTACCACCGGATTGACTTGTGACGGGTCGCCGCCTTGATCGGCAATGGCGTCGCGCAGGCCGGCCAGATCCACCAGCGCAGTCTGGCCCAGAATGTCGTGGCAGACCACGCGCGCCGGGAACCAAGGAAAGTCGAGGTCGCGCTTGCGCTCGATCAGTTGCTTGAGGGCGTCGGTCAGTGTGGCAGGGTCGCAGCGGCGCACCAGGTTTTCGGCCAGCACGCGCGCGGTATAAGGCAGTTTGGCGTAGGCACCCGGCGCGATCGCATCAACTGCGGCGCGGGTGTCGAAATAGTCGAGGCCGGTGCCGGGCAAGGGTTTGCGGTAGTGAGTATTCATGGTGTCGGTCATCACGATAGGGTAGGCATGCATGCGGCAAGGGGGAGCCGGCGCCAGGCGCACGGCTCCCCCGCTTAATTCAGGCGCTTAGCGTTGTTCGATCGGCATGAAGGCCTGATCTTCCGGGCCGACATAATTGGCGCTCGGACGGATGATCTTGCCGTCGATGCGCTGCTCGATCACATGCGCGCTCCAGCCGCTGGTGCGGGCGATCACGAACAGCGGAGTGAACATCGCGGTCGGCACGCCCATCATGTGGTAGGACACGGCGGAGAACCAGTCGAGGTTGGGGAACATGTTCTTGATGTCCCACATCACGGATTCCAGACGCGCGGCGATGTCGAACATCTTGCTGTCGCCGGCGGCGGCCGACAGCTCGCGCGCGACTTCCTTGATCACCTTGTTGCGCGGATCGGAAATGGTGTACACCGGATGGCCGAAGCCGATCACCACTTCTTTTTTCTCTACCCGTGCCTTGATGTCATTTTCCGCTTCATCCGGCGTGTCGTAGCGCTTCTGGATATCGAATGCCACCTCGTTGGCGCCGCCATGCTTGGGGCCGCGCAGCGCCTTGAGTTTGGCCTTGTAGCCGGCAAGTTCAGCCACATTGGGCAGCTTGCCATGAACCAGCAGGTAGGCGACTTCTTCGAATTCGCAACGGTCGGCGATGTCGAGAATGTCGTAGCCGCGATAGCTCAAATCATTGCCGGTACGGCCAACGGTGCACAGTGCGGTATTGCCGGCGGCTACGCCGGACAGGGCGACGGATTTTTTCGGCTTGCCGATGACGACTTCAGTCATGTGATTCTCCTTTGCAGATAGCGGGGCGGACGCGGATTATTTGTTTTTTTCCTGTTGAAACAGGGCGTCCAGTTTTTGTTCGTAGTCGTGGTAGCCGAGGTGATCGTACAGGTCCATACGGGTCTGCATGGTGTCGACCACATTGGCCTGGGTGCCGTCGCGGCGCAGTGCCTCGTAGACATTCAGCGCGGCTTTGGAGGCGGCGCGGAAGGTCGACAACGGATAGAGCACCAGTGAGACGCCGTTATTGCCCAGTTGTTCGGTGGTATAGAGCGGGGTGGAGCCGAACTCGGTGATGTTGGCCAGTACCGGCACTTTCACCGCTTCGGCAAACTGCTTGTACATGGCAAGATCGGTGATCGCTTCGGGGAAGATCATGTCGGCGCCGGCCTCGACGCAGGCGATGGCGCGCTCGATGGCCGATTCCAGGCCTTCGACTGCCAGTGCGTCGGTGCGCGCCATGATCACCATATCCTGACGGCGGGCATCGACGGCGGCCTTCACGCGGTCAACCATCTCTTCCTTGCTGACGATGGCCTTGTTAGGGCGATGGCCGCAGCGTTTTTGCTGGACCTGGTCTTCAATATGCACGGCGGCGGTACCGGCTTTTTCCAGGTTGCGCACGGCACGGGCGATATTGAATGCGCCGCCCCAGCCGGTATCGATGTCGACCAAGAGTGGCAGTTCGGTGACGTCGGTAATGCGGCGTACATCGATCAGTACGTCTTCCAGGGTGGTGATGCCAAGATCGGGAATGCCGCAGGAGCAGGCGGCGACACCGCCGCCGGACAGATAAATGGCTTTGAAGCCGGAGTGCTCGGCAAGACGGGCAAAATAGGCATTGACCGCGCCGACAACCTGCAGCGGCTTTTCCTGCTCGACGGCAAGACGGAAACGTTGACCCGGGGTATGCATCTGGCGGCTCCTTGATGATGTGTTGGCTGAGTGATTATTCCAAATTCTAGCAAGTGCTTGGTAAGTTCGTAAATGGCGAGGGCATTATTTTTCTTGCACCCAGCTGTTTTTTTGCCGCTTGTTGTGTTTTTGTCTGGTAAACGCACGTTTGGAAGTACGTGCAATGGTCAGAAGCTGGTGCTTGTCGGTTTTGCTTTGCAATGTGCTCTGTTAAGGTGACGGCTTATTACGGTCGAACTTATCCGGAGCAGAGGAGTCATAAGAGATGACTATAAAAATCTGGACAGCAAGCATAGAAAAAATCAGGAGCTGTAAACAAGAATGAGTGATCGGGAACTCGATCAGCAATTGGTGGAACGCGTCCAGCGTGGGGAGAAGCGCGCCTTTGATTTGTTGGTTTCCAAGTATCAAAGACGCCTGGGGCGCTTGTTGTCGCGCTTTATCAAGGACAGCGCGGACATTGAGGATGTGACACAGGAGGCCTTTATCAAGGCCTACCGGGCATTGCCGTCATTTCGGGGTGAGAGCGCTTTTTACACTTGGCTATATCGTATCGGAATCAATACGGCCAAGAACTTTCTCAGTGCCAATGGTCGAAGACCTGTGTTCAAGGCCGGGGTCGAGGATGAAGATGGCGAGGTCGCTGATCTGGGCGATCAGATGCCGGATTACCATACGCCCGAAGCGGACATGATGAACCGCCAGATCGTGGAGACGGTTAACCAGGCGGTGAATGCGTTGCCTGAGGAGTTGCGTACGGCAATTACCCTGCGTGAAATGGATGGTCTCAGCTACGAGGAAATCGCCCAAGTGATGGATTGTCCGATTGGTACGGTCAGGTCGCGTATTTTCCGTGCGCGTGAAGCGATTGCAACGCAGTTGCGCCCCTTGCTGGATACGGCAAAAGACAAGAGGTGGTAGTGATGAAAGAAAATATCTCTGCTTTGATGGACGATGCGCTGGATGATGCAGCGGCACACGCGGCCATCACGGATTTACAGGCGGATAAGGCATTGAAGGATAGCTGGGATACCTATCAGCTGATCGGGGATGCCATGCGCGGGGGCGGGGGTCTTGCGCTGGATGTGCGGCGCGAAGTCAGTGAGCGCCTGCGTGATGAGCCTACTGTTTTGGCGCCGGCCAGACGCTGGCCTTTGCCTTCCCGAAAGCTGCGCCATTATGCATTGGCCGCATCGGTTGCTTGCGCGGCCGTTGTCGGCTGGATGGGCTGGCAGCAGGATGAGTCGGAAATGGTGGTGGCCAAAGCAAGCGAAGCCCAGGTGTTCAGCCCGGCTACAGCGGTAGATGCACCTTATCTGCTGGCGCATCAGGAAATGGCGGGGACAATAGACGGCTCGCAGCGGCGGGTTGCCTATGTGCCAGCGCGTGACAAGGCAGCACATTGATGCAGTTCAGGTTTTGTGTTTTTTTCGGCATGTTGCTGGCACCTCTGGTACAGGCCGGTCCTGATGATGACTGGGCCTTGCTTGGCAAGGCTGCGCAGGTTGCACGCCAGCAAACATTGTCCGGCAGTTACCTGCACCAGATAGGTTCTGCATCCGAGACCTTCCGTATCCAGCGTTCAGTCAGCAAGGGGAAAGTCAGGGAGCGCCGTGTTTCGCTGGATGGCTTGCCGCGCGAGATTATCCGTCATGGCGACGTGCTGATTACGTCCGCTCCGGACGAGCATTCGCTGCTGGCAGCAAAAATAAGCAGTGCCAAGCTGTTTCCGGCCATTCTGCCGGATAATGTGGCCATGCTGGCTGATGGCTATGCCCTAAGCCGCTTGGGCTCGGATAGGGTAGCGTCGCGCGAATGCCAATGGTGGCAGTTGAAATCGCTGGAAGCCGGGCAGCGCTATACACAGCGCGTTTGTCTGGATAAGGCCAGTCAGCTGCCGCTGAAGTGGGTCACGCTGGATGCACAGCAGGATGTGGTCGAGTTGTTCAGCTTTATTGATCTGGATGATCGCGCACCGCGCGCCAAGGTGAGTGTGCAGCCGGTTTATCCCTTAAGCGCAGCATCCTCTGCTTCTGCCGTGAAGGCTGAAGAGGGAGTGGAGTCGCTAGAGATCAAAGGCATTCCGCCGGGTTTTCGGCTGCTGCGTTCTGTCATGCGTAAAATGCCGGGTAATGATGGTGCACCACCGGTTCAGCACCGGGTGTATAGCGATGGTCTGGCCGTGTTTTCTCTGTTTGTCGAGTATGCCAAGGATGCCAAACCGGCGCCTCATCTGACGCATGGGCCTATTTCGGTAGCTACAGACAATGAGGGCGAGTACCGTTTGACCTTGGTGGGGGATCTGCCTGATGCCGGCTTGCAGGCCATTGCCCGTCATCTGCGGCTTGTTAAAAAATCATGATTGAAACCGAAGCACGCGTATTGCGCGTCGAGCCCGGTGCGGCCTGGGTCGAGCCCAAGCCGCATTCGCCATGCGGTCAGTGTGATGCTGAGGGCGGTTGTCGTTCCTTGAGTATCGCGCGCCTGTTTAGCGGGCGTGATCCGGTGTTCCGGGTGCTGGATAGCCTGGGTGTAGGGGCCGGGGACCAGGTGATGGTGGCCGTGCCGGAAAAAAGCCTGAGACAAAGTGTGTTGCTGATGTATGTCTTGCCGCTGTTAGCCTTGTTCGCCGGCGCGCTGCTGGGCGCACTGTTTGGCGAGATGGCGTCGGCGCTTGCCGGTTTGGGTTGCTTGCTGCTGAGCTTGCTGCTGGTGCGCCGCCGGGCGCAACGCCTGTCGGAGGATGGGCGTTTTCAGCCTCATATTGCCAGTAAGCTGGACCCTGACGCCATTGTGGCCGCGCCGGCTCGTACTTGCCGTTCAAAAAACCGGCCCTTGGAGTAAAAATGACGCTGACGCTGATGTTCCGCGATTATTGCAGCCTGTGCCATGCCATGCGTGATGCACTATTGCCCTGGCAGGCGCGCTACGGCTTTGAGCTGGATATTGTCGACGTGGATGCCGACCCGGTGCTGGAAGAAAAGTACAACGAACTGGTGCCCGTGTTGCTGGATGCAAAGGGCGAGATCTGCCACTGGCACTTGGATGAAGCCGCTCTGGCGGAACGTTTGGCTGCACATGCCGGCGAAATCCGCTAGAATCGCGCACTAATTGATACCTGTACGAGGGCGCACTACGTGCCCTCGTCTTTTTGTTGTCTGCGAGCCTGATGAAACACATACGCAATTTTTCTATCATTGCCCATATCGACCACGGCAAATCCACGCTGGCTGACCGTTTTATCCAGTTCTGCGGTGGCTTGGATCTACGCGAAATGAGCGCCCAGGTGCTCGACTCAATGGATATTGAGAAAGAGCGTGGCATTACCATCAAGGCGCAGACTGCAGCCTTGCATTACAAGGCGCGGGATGGCGAGGTCTACAACCTCAACCTGATCGACACACCGGGACACGTCGACTTCAGCTATGAAGTGTCGCGTTCGCTGTCCGCCTGCGAAGGCGCGCTGCTGGTCGTGGACGCTTCGCAAGGTGTAGAAGCCCAGACCGTTGCCAACTGTTATACCGCCATCGACCTGGGGGTCGAGGTGGTGCCGGTGCTGAACAAGATCGATTTGCCGGCTGCCGAGCCAGAGCGCGTCTGTCAGGAAATCGAAGACATCATCGGTATCGAGGCCATCGATGCGGTGCGCGCTTCGGCTAAATCCGGTATCGGTATCGAGGATATCCTCGAAACCCTGATTGCCAAGATTCCGCCGCCGGTCGGCGATGTGGATGCCCCGCTCAAGGCGCTGATTATCGATTCGTGGTTTGATAACTACGTCGGCGTGGTGATGCTGGTGCGTGTCAAGGACGGCGTGATCAAGCCCAAGGACAAGATCAAGTTCATGGCCACCGGTGCCGAGCATCTGTGCGAGCAGGTCGGCGTATTCACGCCTAAAGCCTTGCAGCGCAGCGAGCTTAGGGCCGGCGAGGTGGGCTTTATCATTGCCGGTATCAAGGACATCAAGTCGGCCAAAGTGGGCGATACCATTACCTTGATGAAAACGCCGGCGGCCGAAGCATTGCCGGGCTTTAAGGAAGTCCAGTCGCAGGTGTTTGCCGGTCTGTATCCGGTGGAAAGCCACGACTACGATAATCTGCGCGATGCGCTGGAAAAGCTGCAACTGAACGATGCTTCGCTCAAGTACGAGCCGGAAGTGTCGCAGGCGCTGGGCTTCGGCTTCCGTTGCGGTTTCCTGGGGCTGCTGCATCTGGAAATTGTGCAGGAACGTCTCGAGCGCGAGTTCGATATGGACCTGATCACCACGGCACCTACCGTGGTGTACGAGCTACTGATGAAGGACGGCGAGGTGATCCATGTGGAAAACCCGTCCAAGCTGCCGGATCCTGCCAAGGTGGAAGAAATCCGCGAACCCATCATTACCGCCCATATCCTGCTGCCGCAGGAGTATGTCGGTGCGGTGATGACCTTGTGTAACGGCAAGCGTGGCGTGCAGCGCAATATGCAGTATCTGGGCCGCCAGGTGATGCTGACTTACGATATGCCGATGAATGAAGTGGTGATGGACTTCTTCGACAAGCTCAAGTCCACCAGCCGCGGCTACGCATCGCTTGACTACGACTTCAAGGAATATCAGGCATCCGACCTCGTCAAGCTGGATATTCTGGTCAATAGCGAGAAGGTGGATGCGCTGTCCCTGATCGTGCACCGTCAGAGCGCCCAGTTCCGCGGCCGTGCCGTTGCCGCCAAGATGCGCGAACTGATTCCGCGCCAGATGTTCGATATCGCGGTGCAAGCGGCCATCGGTGCGCACATTATCGCGCGCGAAACCATCAAGGCCTTGCGTAAGAACGTGCTGGCCAAGTGCTATGGCGGCGATATTACCCGTAAGAAAAAGCTGCTGGAAAAGCAGAAAGCCGGTAAGCGCCGCATGAAGCAGGTGGGTAATGTGGAAATTCCGCAGGAAGCCTTCCTCGCCATCTTGCAAGTAGGGGACAAATAAGTGAGCGGGAATCTGTTCTGGGTGTTTGTCGTTGTAGCGGTAGTCGGCATTGCGCTGATCGCGTCGGCCGGCAAGAAAGAGGCGGGCGCCAAAGAGTGGCCGGCTGCCGTGCAGTGGGGCTATATCGCCTTGCTGGTCGGCTGCTTCGGCGTGCTGTCGAGCTGGATGAGCTTTTCAGCCGTGATGCTGGTGATTGTGCTGGTGACCGGCTTTGGCTGGGCGCTGGATAAGTTCTATCTGGCACGCCGCCGAGCGCCGGGCGAAGAGCCCGGCCATATGGTCGACAACGCCAAGGGCTTTTTCCCCATCATTCTGGTGGTATTCCTGCTGCGCTCGTTTATTGCCGAACCGTTCCAGATTCCCAGCAGTTCCATGCGGCCGGGGCTGATTGTTGGCGACTTCATTCTGGTCAATAAATTCACCTACGGCATACGGGTGCCGGTGCTGAACAAGGTGATAGTGCCGGTGCATGAAGTTGCGCGTGGTGATGTGGCGGTGTTCAATTTCCCGCCTAACCCGCGCGTCGATTACATCAAGCGTGTGATCGGGCTGCCGGGGGACACGGTCGAGTACCGCAACAAGAGTCTGACTATCAACGGCAAGGCCGTGCCGGATGTGGCGGATGGTACTTATGACTATCTGGAGCAGGGTCTGGCGATGATACGGAACGACCAGTACATTGAAACCCTGCCATCCACACCTGAGGCCAAGACCTATAAGGTGCTGAAGAGTCCTCAGGCGCCAGTCTATGATCCGGCACAGGTGCGCGACTTCCCGTATCGCGATAATTGCCAGTATGCTGAAGACGGTTTTGTGTGCAAAGTGCCACAGGGCCACTACTTCATGCTGGGCGACAATCGCGACAACAGTCTGGATGGCCGCTACTGGGGCTTTGTTGCCGATGATCTGCTAGTGGGCAAAGCTTTCCTGATCTGGATGAATTTCGGTGATTTTTCGCGCATCGGAATGAAAATAGAGTAACGGTTTCGCCTTTTGACTGCCCGG
>NZ_RJTZ01000127.1:0-8324 GCF_024343515.1 Aquitalea sp. S1-19
TCCGGTGCGCGCCGATGTGGCCATGACAGGCGAAATCACCTTGCGCGGTGAAGTGTTGCCAATTGGCGGCCTCAAAGAGAAACTTTTGGCGGCGCACCGTGGCGGCATCAAGCAGGTGCTGATCCCGCATGGCAATGTGAAGGATCTCGTTGAAATTCCAGCGAATATCAAGGGCAAGCTGGAGATCCATCCAGTCAAATGGATAGATCAGGTATTGGCTTTGGCGCTGGAAAGAATGCCTGAGGCGTTGTCAGAGGATGCAACGTCTGCCAATATGTCGCCATCAGCGGACGCCGTGCAGAATCAGTCCGTCGTGACGCACTGATTCAAGGCGTCGGAAAGAGTTTAAAAGCGCATGAAATACCTCGTGTCAGGCCGCTTTTTTGCCCGGGGCTACCCTCGGGAGGCCGCTTGACACAAGGATTTCAGCCTTGCTATAAATCAGGCGGTTTTGCCGCATACTACGTATTCCGAAGAATGATGAAAGGGGACTTAACGTGAACAAGTCTGAACTGATCGATGCCATCGCAGCCCATGCCGACATTTCCAAGGCAGCTGCTGCCAAAGCGCTGGACGGTGTAATTGTTGCTGTAACCGATACCCTGAAAAACGGCGATGATGTCACGCTGGTCGGTTTTGGTACTTTCTACGTAGGCGAACGTGCCGAGCGTAGCGGTCGCAATCCTAAGACTGGTGAAACCATCACCATTCCTGCCGCCCGTACCCCGAAGTTCCGTGCCGGCAAGGCACTCAAGGATGCACTGTAAACAGTTGCATGCCTGCCTGTAACGGGCAGGCCGGACAGAGAGCTTGCTCTTCTGTCATGTTAACGGAGTGGTAGTTCAGTTGGTCAGAATACCGGCCTGTCACGCCGGGGGTCGCGGGTTCGAGCCCCGTCCACTCCGCCAGACACGCAAGGTGAACGGGCAACCGTTCACCTTTTTCTATTTGTGGTCGTTGACTCCAGTAAAGCCATGTTTGATTTCGTTCATAACAACAAATTTGCCATCAAGATCATTCTTGGTGCAGTAGCCCTGACCTTTGTCGGTTTCGGGGTAGGCAGCTATTCGTCAGTGGTGGATGATCCTTATCTGGCCAAAGTCGGCGGCCAGAAGATCGTCAAGGCCGATCTTGACCGCGCGCTTGAGGGGCAGCCTGCCAATGCAGCGACCCGCCAGGCGGCGCTGGAAAACCTGATCCGGCAGAATCTGGTGCTGGCGGATGCCGAGGCGTCCAGTCTGTCTGTGGGCAGCACCGAGCTGCGCCGGGTGATTGCCTCGATACCGGCCTTCCAGCAAGACGGAAAATTTAGTCCCGAGCGCTACAAGGAGTTTCTGGCTAGCCGTTACATGACGCCGGATGCGTTCGAAGCGCGCGTGCTGCAGGACATTACCCTGCAAAGCCAGTTGCTACCTTATACCGGCAGCCATTTCGTATCACGTGCCGTTGCGGCGCGCATGGCTGCATTATTGGGTGAAACGCGCGATGTGCAGGCGATGGTGCTGCGCCCGCAGGCATTCGAAGCGGATATCAAGCTGGACGAAGCGGCGCTCAAGGCTTACTACGACGCCAATAAGGCGCGTTTCCGTACGCCGGATGCGGTGAAGCTTGATTACGTCGTACTGTCGCAGGCGCAACTGGCGGCCAAGGTTGACGTGAGCGATGCAGAGGCCCGCAAGTATTACGAGACGCACGCCGCCGAGTTTGCCAGCGAAGAGCGCCGTGTTTCGCATATTCTGCTGACGGTCGATCAAGCCGCCAAGCCGGAGGTCAAAGCCAAGGTCAAGGCCGAGGCGGAGACGCTGCTCAAGGAAGTGCGCGCAAATCCGGCTCGCTTTGCCGAGCTGGCCAAGACCCGCTCGCAGGACCCTGGCTCGGCAGTCAATGGCGGGGATCTGGGTTTCTTCGCCCGTGGCGCCATGGTCAAGCCGTTTGAAGACGTTGCTTTCAGTCTGAAAAAAGACCAGATCAGCGAGGTAGTCAGCACCGATTTCGGTTATCACATTCTCAAACTGGACGAGATCAAGACGGCCGATTTTGATGCCGTCAAAGCGCAAATCATCGAGCAGATGAAACGCCAGAAGGCGACCGCCGAATACCGTGCAGCCGCCGAGAAACTGGCCGATCTGGCTTACCAGCATGGCGATTCGCTCAAGGCGATTACTGATGCGCTGGGTCTGCCGGTTGAAAAGAGCGCGCTTGTGGTGCGTGGCAAGCCGGGCGAGGGTATTGCCGGCAATCCCAAACTCTTGGAAGCCGTGTTCTCCGATGATGTGCTGAAAAAGAAGCACAATAGCGAACCGGTCGAGGTGGGTAACAATACGCTGGTCGTGGCACGCGTGGCCGAGTATCAGCCTGCTCACCAACAGACACTGGCCGAAGTGACGCCGCTGATTCGTAGCGAACTGTTGCAGAAGGAGGGGGCCAAGCAGGCTGAGGAGAAGGGCAAGGCTTTGCTGGCCGAACTCAAAGCCGGCAAGGCTGCTTCGCTAACAGGCTGGGGCGAGATGGTGCCGGTTTCGCGCCGTGCACCCCAAGGGCTGCCGCTGGCCGATTTGCGCGCCTTGTTTGCCGTGTCTGCCAAGGTGCTGCCTGCCTACGCCGGCATTAAGCATGACAATGGCGACTATGTGATTTACCGTATCGATAAGCTGGTGCCGGCTAAAAATGATAATCCGGCAGAACTGGCCCAGCTTTCGGCTGTGATTGGCGAGATGTCATCCAATGCGCTGGTCAGTGCGTATCTGGAGAGCTTGCGTCAGAAGTATCCGGTGACACTGAGTCAGCAGCCTACCGAGTAAATTTTGAGTTTGAACGCAAAAACGGGCGCTTGATGGCGCCCGTTTTTGCGTTGTCAATCGGCCTTGGCTGTTTGTTCGTAGCCCGAGATTGAAGGCCATTTGTTTGTAATCAAATAGCTTAATAATAAATTATCGTAATATAAAATAATGGTATTGTTATTCTTTATTCATGCCGGCCTTGCCTGGTAGCCTTATTTTGGCAACGATTGCCTATTGGAGTGTTCAATGTTTGTTTCTATCCGAAGCTTGAAGCAATTCCTGCGGCCATTAAGCACAGCAACGCAACATGGGGTCGATCTGACCTTGGTTTTGCCGGAAGGGCGCTCTGCACTCTCTGATATGGCGGGCCTGATTAACCGCCTGTTTCGCCATCTTCATCAGGCAATAGGAAAAATTGCCGGCCATGCCATCAATTTGTCGCAGTTGGCCACGCCCTTGTCGGAAATGGCCGGCAAGCTCGAAGCACGCGCCCAGGCCCAAGAGCAGTACGCCGAACAAATAGGCCGTGCCAGTCAGGAGCTGTCTGTCACTGTGCAGTCGATTGCCAGTAGCGCGGCCGAGGCATCGTCTTTTTCCGGTGAGGTAGCGCAGGCGGTGAGTAATGCCAACGCCAGCGATCAGCAAAACCGTCGGCAAATCGAGGCCATAGGCAGCAGCACCGAGACACTGGCCCGGCAGATGGACTTGTTGAAAACCAGTTCGGACTCGATAGGTGAAGTCGTCGAGCTGATCAAGAGTATTGCCGACCGTACCCGTTTATTGTCGCTTAATGCGGCGATCGAGGCAGCGCGTGCCGGTGAAGAGGGGCGCGGCTTTGCTGTGGTTGCCGATGAGGTGCGCAAACTCGCTGATCAGACTACACAGGCCACGCAGAGTGTGGAAACGCTCTTGGCCAATATCCAGCAGCAGGTGGTGACCTCGGGCGTGACCATGCAGCAGATGGCCAGTCTGGTGCAGCGGGGTATTGTGGTGTCGGGGGAGGCTGGCGAATCGATCAAGGCTGCTTCGCGCGATATTACGGTTCTGATTGAGCATGTGCATGTGATCGCCGACGCTAGCGGTGCGCAAAGTGCCAAAGTAGCCGCTATTGCCAGCCAGATAGATGGCGTCGTGGAGGGGGCAAGACAGCAACTGGACGACGCCCATGCCTTGGCGCAAAGTGCTGCCAAGGTGCGAGAAGATAGCGATGCCTTGTTGGGGGAGGTCGGAAAATTTCGTCTGGAAGGCCACCAGCAAAGCCGAGACCGGATCGCACAGGCACTGCAAAGCTGGCAGCTGGAGCAACTGGATGGAGAGGATCTGGATCGCAAGCTGGTCGCTTTGTGCCGGCAGGAACCCGCCCTGGAAATGGCGTGTGTGACCGATGCCAGGGGGCGTCAGGTTTCTGCCGATGTGGCGCCCGGCCATTTCGATCTGTCCGGCCGTAACAACGACTGGCATGACCGGCGCTGGTTTCAGGATGCAGTCAAGGCGCGGGCCTTGGTGGTGTCTGACCTGTATCGTTCGGTTGATACCGACCAGTATTGCTTTACCCTCTCTGCACCTTTGTTTAATGCTGCCGGGCAGTTATTAGGTGTCTTCGAGGGGGATGTGCGTTTTAACCATATTGTTGCTTAAACATTACGAGGCTAGCGTGGGTAGCTTGCTTGTCAGCAGGCTCTGCGCGCTAGCCTGCGCCGTGTTCGATTCCCGCCTGGGGTATTCATGCCCCTGCAAAAACGCCCTGTTCATCCTGTTTCTATTCATTTGTGCCTTGTACTGCTGCGGCTAAGGCGCTGCGTGCGGTCTTAAACGCGGTGCTGGCAATCAATAACACTATAGTCATTATGTGTAAATTGTTGTAACATGTAACTTATAATGAATATTGTTGAGTCGGCCGGGATAGGGTGGCTCATTAATTAGCGGTTGATCTTAATGTATTCATCGGATGGTCGAGACTTGTCCGCAGATACTGCGATGCAGCACCTGCTTGCCTTTGCTGCACGCTTGCTTTGTGGCGCTGTTTCCATTTCGCCCATAGTGGATGGGGAGGGCGGGCAGATTGCTGCTGAGCGTTTACCGCTTTGTCTGGATGGGGTGGCGGTCGCCAGTTTGTGTTGCGTGCGGATGGCAGAGCATGAACCGGATGAGCGCTGGAAACAGGACTTTGCGGCTCTTGCCCGGCTGTGTGAAGCGCATTTGCAACAGCAGCAGCGTTTTCTGCTGGCCCGGCAGCAGCATCAGGCGGTACTGGACAATGCCGCCGACGCGATTATCGTGATCGATCAATCTGGGATTATCCAGTCGGCCAATCACGCTTGTGAGCGCCTGTTCGGCTATGCCTTGAGCGAACTGATGGGCAGTAATGTGAATATCCTGATGGGCGGAGCGGAGCGCGCGGCACATGACGGCTATCTGGCCCGTTATCTGCAGACCACTCACGCCAGCATTATCGGCATCGGGCGCGAGGTCAGGGTCAGGCACAAGCATGGCCATTCGCTGCCGGCACGGCTATCTATTGGAGAGTCGGTAATCGGCGGGCAGCGCCTGTTTACCGGCATTTTGCATGATTTAACCGCCCACAAGGCGGTTCAGCTGGAGCTGGAAAACCAGCGCCTGAAACTGGACACCTTGCTTAATGCCTCGCCCAACCCGATTGTGGGCAAGGATCTGAACGGCCGTTACACCTTTGCCAATGCGGTGGCATCCACGATGCTGGGTATTGATCACCAGTCAGTCCAGGGTAAGACCGATCACGAGTTGTTCCCGCCCGAGCTTGCCGACAGGATTGTGGCGTTGGATAAGCAGGTGATGGGCAGCGGCGAGCCTTGTGCCGAATTAATTCATTATTATCGCGATGCCAGAGCCGGTCAGCCTGCGCGTGAACAGTGGATCAATATGAGCAAGGCACCGTGGCGGGATGCCAATGGGCAGATCACCGGTCTGGTTGCAGTAGGTCACGATGTCAGCGAACAACAGCGCAGCGAACAAAAAGCGCAGGCGGCCAGACAGCAATTACTGACCGCGATCGAGAACATTCCCGACGGATTTGCGCTGTATGGCGAGGATGATTGTCTGCTGCTGTGCAACCGGCGCTATCAGGCGCTGTATCCACTGATTGCTGACCAGATGCAGGCAGGAACCCCTTTTGCCGATATTTTGCGGGCCGGCGTGGCACGCGGGCAATTCAGCGATGCGATTGCGCATGAGGAAGAGTGGCTGGCATGGCGTCTGGCACAAAAGCAGCAGTCCCAGAGCAGCTTTATCTATCCGCTCGATGGCGGGCGCTGGCTGAAGGTTGCCAATTGCCGGGTAAGCGGTCTTGGCTGGTTGAGTGTCCAGACCGATATTACCGAGCTTAAAGCGGCACAAGAAGCGGCCTTGAGTGCCAGTCGTGCCAAGGACGAGTTTTTGTCCAGCATGAGCCACGAGCTAAGAACGCCGATGAATGCCATTCTCGGCTTTGCCCAGTTAATGGAAAACAGCCAGCGCGACCCGCTCACCGATAAACAGAAAAAGCAGGTCGGGCATATCCGTCAGGCGGGCAGTCATCTGTTGGGCTTGATCAATGAGGTGCTGGATCTGGCCAGTATCGAGTCCGGCAAGCTGACGCTGTCGTTGGAAAACGTACAGCTCAATGAGCTGGCCGAGGAGACGCTGGCGTTGGCGTCATCGCTGATAGGCAACCGGAATATCATTTTTCACCAGCAAGGCAGCAAACACCTGATGGTGCGGGCCGACCGCATGCGCCTGCGTCAAGTGCTGCTGAATCTGCTTGGCAATGCCATCAAGTATCACCATGCATCCGGCGGCCATATTGCCGTACACATCGGCTGGTCTCCCGCCTCGGTGCAGATGGTGCGTATTGTCGTCGAGGACGATGGCCCCGGCATCCCCGAAGACAAACTGCATTTATTGTTTCAGCCTTTTCAGCGACTGGGGCAGGAGCAGGGGCACATTGAAGGCACCGGTGTTGGCTTGGCCATCTGTAAACGCCTGCTGCAACATATGCAAGGCAGTATTGGCGTTGACCCTGTGGCGACAGGAGGAACCCGCTTCTGGTTCGACCTGCCTGGTGTTGACCCAGTCGATGTCGCAGCGGGCAAGGCGGGTGAAAGCAAGGGGGCCTTGCCGGCGGTGCAAAATGGGCAAAAGACGGTGCTGTATATCGAGGACAACCCGCAAAATTGCCAGTTGATGCAGGACATTATGGAGGAATACCCGGCATGGCAGCTTGTGCTTGCGCCGGATGCCCAGAGTGGTCTTGCGCTTGCCATACGCGACCAGCCGGATTTGATCCTGATGGATCTCAATCTGCCCGGCATGGATGGTTTTGCCGCACGCCAGGCGCTGCGTGCGCATGAGGAAACTCGCACGATCCCGGTCATCGCGCTCAGTGCCAACGCCATGGAACATAGCGTGCGCCGGGCGCATAGGGCCGGTTTTGCCGATTATCTGACCAAGCCGGTTGATCTTGCCGCCCTGAATAAGGTGCTGCAGTGCTGGCTGAATCCACTGACCGAGACACCCGCTTCATGGACAGTTTGATCCGATTGCATATTCTGCTGGTGGACGACAAACCCACCAATCTGGCCGTATTGGAAGATCTGCTCGATGATGCAGGCTACGAGGCGGTGCATTCTATCGGCGATCCCCGTCAGGTGATGCCGTATCTGGCGAGCCATTCGGTTGATCTGGTGTTGCTGGATATCCGCATGCCGTATCTGAGCGGGCTTGATCTTCTGCAACAGATGCAGGCTTATTTCAGCCATGAGCCACAGGCCATGCCGCCGGTCATGGTGCTGACGGCGGAAAGCGATGAGCTGACCCGCGAGCAGGCATTGCGTCTGGGCGCGCGCGACTTTCTGGGTAAACCATTTCTGCATTGGGAAGTCTTGCTGCGGGTAGAGAACCTGCTCCGTGTCCGGCAGTATTACCGGAGTACCCGCGCGCGCAGCTGAACTTGAGCATGCGCTGTCCCGGCGCGAACGCGAGCTGCAACAGGCCCAGTTGGAAATCGTGCGACGTCTGGCGCAGGCCGCGGAGTTTCGCGACAACGAAACCGGCATGCATGTAGAGCGTATGAGCCGTATGGCACAGTTGCTGGCCCGTCTGGCAGGCTGCGATGACGATTTTTGCGCCATGCTGCTGCATGCCAGCTCGCTGCATGACCTGGGCAAGATCGGCATTCCCGATGCCATCCTGCTCAAGCCGGGACGGCTGGAGGACGACGAGATGCGCATCATGCGCGAGCATGCCCGTATCGGGCAGCGCATCCTGTCCAATCATCCATCTGCCTTGATGCAGATGGCCGCGATCATTGCCGCAACCCACCACGAGAAGTGGGATGGTAGTGGTTACCCCGAAGGGCTGGCGGGAGAGGCTATTCCGCTAAGCGGCCGGATCTGTGCACTGGTCGATGTATTCGATGCCCTTTGTTCAGAACGCCCCTACAAGAAAGCGTGGAGCGAAAGCGATGCGGCCGCGCTGATCGCCCGGGAGGCCGGTCGTCATTTCGATCCGGCGCTGGTCGCACTTTTCCTG
>NZ_RJTZ01000128.1:0-8147 GCF_024343515.1 Aquitalea sp. S1-19
AATCTACAAAAAGCCTTGCGCGGCTGAATACCTGCCGCGCCCGTTCTTTACAAGGAATAACCGATGAAAACCGCCCGCCGCCGCGCCCGCGAATTTGCCGTTCAGGGCATTTACGAGTGGCATCTGAATCAGGAAAGCCCGGCTTCCCTGATTGAAAAGCATTTGCGCGAGAATGATTACTTCGTCAAGGCTGACGAAGCGCTGTTCCGCACCTTGTTGTACGGTGTAGTCAAAGATGCCAAGGAACTGGGCATTCTGGTCGACCGCTTTCACGAGCGCAGTGCCGAAGAAGTGAGCCCGGTCGAGCGCTCTGTGCTGCTGATGGCCGCGCTGGAGCTGACCCAGCATCCGGAAACGCCTTATCCTGTGATCATTAACGAAGCGATCGAAATCACCAAGACCTTTGGTGGCACCGATGGTCACAAGTTTGTCAATGGTGTACTGGACAATCTGGCCGCCGAAGTGCGCGCCGACGAGGTCGCCAGCCAGAAGTCGCGCCGCCGCGCCGACTAAGCAATCAGGCCTGCCTGACTGACACCCGCTGCGGCGGGTGTTTTTGCGTCTGCTAGTGGCAGGAGGGATATATGAACGAATTCGAATTGATACGCCGCCATTTTACCCGCGCAACACCTCAGGCCGTGCTGGGCGTGGGCGACGATGCCGCCATTATCCAGGTGACGCCCGGTTGTGCTTTGCATGTCTCGGTCGATATGCTGGTGCAGGGGCGGCACTTCTTTGCCGATGTTGATCCGGTAAGCCTGGGGCACAAGGCGCTGGCGGTGAATCTGTCCGATATGGCGGCCATGGGCGCCGCGCCGCGCTGGGCATTGCTGGCGCTGGCCTTGCCGCAAGTCGATGAGGCATGGGCGGCCGGCTTTGCCCGCGGCTTCTTTGATCTGGCGGCGCGTTTCGGTGTTGAGCTGGTCGGTGGGGACACCACCTGCGGCCCGTTGACTTTGTCGGTGACTATCATGGGCGAGGCGCCACAGGGTATGGCACTGCGCCGCTCGGGCGCGCAACCGGGTGACGATATCTGGGTGAGTGGCCGGCTGGGTGAGGCCGCGCTGGCACTGGCCTGCCGACTGGGGCGGGTAAAAGATGTACCTCAGGATGTCCTGAACGAATGCCTGCAGCGCCTGGAGCGGCCCGAACCGCGGGTAGCGCTGGGTCTGGCGCTACGCACGGTCGCGCATGCGGCGCTGGATGTATCCGACGGTTTGATGGGAGATCTGGAGCATATCCTTGCGGCCTCGGGGGTGGGGGGCGAAATCGAACTGGAAGCCCTGCCGACCCACCCCTGGCTTGCGGCGCGCCGTGGCGAGCATGCGGCGCTGATTGCCGCCGGTGGCGATGATTACGAACTGTGTTTTACTGCGCCGGCTAGTGCCCGTGAGACGCTGGCCGATATCGCCGCGCAGTGTGATGTGGCGCTTAGCCGTATCGGGCGCATCAAGGCAGGCAGCGGCGCTTGCTTGCTGGACAAAGACGGGCGCGCGTGCCCGCTCGACAAAAAGGGGTATGACCATTTTGCGTAAACCTGACTGGGCTTTTGTTTGCTCGCATCCGGCGCATTTTCTGGCTTTCGGCTTTGGATCCGGTCTTGCCCCCAAGGCGCCGGGCACCTGGGGGTCGCTGGTTGCCTTGCCGTTATATGCGCTGCTGCTCGCGTTGGGCCTGGGTAGCATGCAGATCGCCTGGCTATGCCTGCCCCTGTTCCTCGTCGGCATCCCGATTTGCGGCCTGACCGGGCGTGCTTTGGGTGTGAGCGACTATGGCGGTATTGTGTGGGACGAAATCGTGGCCATGCTGCTGGTGCTGGCTTTTGCCCCGGCGACGCCAGTTGGCTGGTTGCTGGCCTTCGTGCTGTTTCGCCTGTTCGATATTGTCAAACCCTGGCCGATACGCTGGTTTGACCGGCGCATCCATGGTGGTTTCGGTGTGATGGTCGATGATTTGATCGCCGCCTTGTTTGCCATGGCAGTACAGGCGCTGGCATGGCAGTTCTTGCTGTAATTTGGGCCTTCGCGTAAGCCAGGCAGGGGCAGGGGGCAGTTTTAGCAGCTACAACATGAGAGTCTTTTATGGGAATCTTGTTTGATGAAACTGCCTGCCAGCTTGCGTCCGATCCGGGCCGATATCGTGCGCGGCGTGCTGTTTATGCTGGGCATGGGTTTGCCGGTATGGGCCGGTATTGTGCTTGAACAACCGGTATTGGGGGCTTTCGCTTCGCTGGGGGCGATGCTTGCCTTGTCGCTGGACCCGCGGCGCAGTATGGCAACGCGTATTCCCAGTATTATGCTGGGCACGCTGCTAGTGGTTGCGGCGGCCGCGCTGGGCCTTGTGATTGCCGGCAACCGGCCGCTGGCTTTGGCCGGACTGTTTGTCATCAGCTGGCTGGCGGGCCTGCCCCGGCCTGATCATGCTTATTTAAGCCTGCTGGGAAAATACGCCGCTTCAGCGCTGGTGCTGGCCGAGATGGGCTTCCCGGCGACTGTGCCCATTGGCGCGGCTTATGTGGCCGGCGCCATGCTGGGCTTGGCTTTGAGTCTGATGCAGGCGTGGCTGGTTGCCAGTGTCGAGCCGGGTAGCAGTCCATGGGATGAAATGAATGCTGTTATTTCGGGTGATAGCAACGGCCCGCTTTACGGCCTGACCCTGCCGCTGACCATCTTGCTGGCCACCTTGTCGGCGGTGAAGCTGGGGGTGGTTGAGGCCGGCTGGGTCGGCCTGACTGTGTTGTTTGTGATGCATGTGGATGACGCACAGGCGTGGCGACGGATCTGGCAGCGTGTGGCAGGCACCTTGCTTGGTGTGGTGCTGGCGGCGTTGCTGCTGACTTGGGTGGGGTCGCCGCTCGGGCTGGTTTTGCTGATAGCCTTGCTGGCGGCGGCTTACCCTATGGCGCTCAGGCGAAATTATCTGGCTTTCAGTCTGGTAGTGACGGCACTGGTGTTGCTGGTGATCGATGTGGTCAAGCTTGAGTCGGGCGGGGATGCCGGTTTACTGGGCTGGCGTTTTGTCGATACCTTGTTAGGGTGTGCCTGGGTGGCGCTGGCCTTGTTTTGCATGCGTGCCTTGCGCCGCTTTTGGCCTGTACGCAGGGGGTATTAGGTTTAAGGTTTTACGTTGCCATGGCGAGTTGCGGGCTTTGTGGTATCCTTGCGCCCCTCTTGTGACCTGTCACCGTTATTCATGAAAGACCCTTGCGACCACTACACCTTTGATCTCATTGGTGGCGTGCAGAAAAAACCCGGCCGAAAACCGCTGGGTGCGAAAGCGATGACGGTTGCCGAGCGCAAGCGGCGTAGTCGCGAGCTCAGGCGCAAGCGTCTGCAAGAGCAGTCGGTCACGGTCGAGTTGTCACGCGACGCGCAAAAGTCGCTGGAAAAGATGATCGAATGGTGGGGTGTGAGCAAGAAAGAGGCGATCAATCGCGCCTTGCAGATTGCCTGCGCTTCGCAAACCGGCCGCACCGGCATGCTGTTCGATTTCGATCCTGCCTTCCTGGCACCGCCAGCACCGGTCAAAAAGAAAAAAACCACGGCCTGAGTGCCCGCCGCCGCCTTATTCCTCAGCGGTGCTGTTAAAAGCGTGCAGCTTGCTGGCCTCATGTCGCGTATCATGCTCGCTATGCAGATAACGCCTCGTTGTCTGGATGCTGGCGTGACGCAAATTCTGGCTGACCATCAACAGGCTTACGCCGGCATCAAGCTGGTGACTGGCCGAGGTGTGACGCAGCCAGTGGCAACTGGCTTTGCGCAGGCTCAGCCGTGATTCTTCGTCGTGGCAGCAGGCCTCGGCGCGTCGGAATACTTCTTTGCATATCAGGTAAATCGCCTTGTCGCCCAGCGGCTTGAGTGTGCTCAAGCGGCAAATGAGCGGCGTTGCTTCTGCCGGGTGGATCGACCCGCCCAAGCCAAGGCTTAAGCGGTAACGCGTCAGCGCATCCATCAGTTCGCTATTGAGCGGCACCTCAGCCAGTACGCCACCCTTGCCGTGAATGCGCCACCAATGGCGGTTGCGGCGGCTAAGAATATCCCCCATTACGGCACCCGCCACTTCGCTGCGCCGCGCGCCGGTCAGGTAAAGCAAGGTGATCAGCCAGCGCGTGCGCGCAGCATGGGCGCGCTCCTTGGCTGTTGTTTCGGGTAGTTGCGCCAGTGCCTGATGCACGGCCTGCCATGCGCCGGCATCAAGAAAGCGCTCAAAGGGCAAGCTGTCTTGTTTGGAGCGGCGTGACTTGACCAGGGCGAACGGGTTGCCTGACAGATAGCCTGCGTCTCCCAGGTAACGATACAGTGCTGCCAGTATGGTCAGTGCATGGCGGATGCTGGATGGCGACAGCGGGCCGGCAAAAGGCTTCCACTCAGGGTGGCTGCGCGGGCGACTGGGGCCGACCCAGTCGCTGCCCGGTTGTGCCAGAAAGCGCTGGTAGTCCTGAACATCTTCACGCTTAAGGCTGGCCAGACTCTGTTTGCGCTTGCCGAGCCACAGCAAAAAACGCTCCGATTCCTTGCGATAGCCTGACAGCGTATGCGGCCGGTCAGCGTGTTCGGATAGCCAGGCGAGTACGGCATGTTCGTCGCTTTGGGCGCGAATTAATAAAGCGGGAGAGGGCGGGTGGACGAGGGGGCTTAGCATCGGGGCGAAAGTATACCTGCGTATCGCATGAATTACGCTGTTCATGGCAATATGGCTGATGCATTGAAGCTATTTACCATATAGAATATCTCTATCACATAATAAGCAGCGGTTTAATCATGCTCCAGCATCTGGCTATCCGGCACAAGTTGTTACTGCTATTGCTCCCGCCTGTATTTGCTGCACTGGCTTTGACCGGCTATTTGTTTGCCGGTCGCTATCAGATGCTGCAAGAGTATGAGGTGGCGCACGAAATGACGGTGATTTCGGGCGAGGCCAGCCAGCTAGTGCATGCATTGCAGGTCGAGCGCGGCCTGACGAATGGCTTTTTGTCCGGAGCCGGTGCCCCGCCAGCTAAGCTTTTGGAGGCGCGTGTCGCATCCGATCAGGCACTGACCCGTTTTGTGGCGGCTGCCGGAGCATTAAATGATACTGACCTGACTCCACAGTTAACGCCCCTCCTCGCCAGTTTGCAGGGTATTGCACAGGCGCGCGTCGCCATCAATGCCCGCAGCGTGGCGCCACCGCAGGTCTTTGCGGCCTATAGCCAGCACATTGATCAATTGATCGCCCTGGTGTCAGGCGTGGTGGAGAGTAGTCGTGACAACGAATTAGTGCATTCCGGCATGGCTCTGTTGTCTTTGCTTAACGAAAAAGAGTCTGCCGGGCGCGAGCGCGGTTATGTGAATGGCTTGCTCTCTGGCGGAAGTATGACCCCGGCCGAACAGGCTAAAGTTGTAGCCATGGGGGCGAGCCAGCAAAGCTACGCTCATAGCCTCAAACTGCTGGCAAACCCGGCGCAACGTACGCGCCTTGAAACTATCGAGAACTCGGCGCCAAGTCGTGAAGTGTCTGCATTGCGCCAGCGTATTTTGGCGGTGCCGCCCGGGGAAGTTCTGGGCGTCGAGCCTGGCGTATGGTTTGCGGCCGCAACGGCCAAGATCGGCCTGCTAAAGGCAGAGCAGGATCAAATCCTGTCGGGTCTGGACGCACATATTTTGCGGCAGCTGGCCCAGTCCCAGCGCATGCTGTGGATCAACGGTGTTGCCAGCATCGTGCTGACGGCCTTGCTCTTGCTTTTGGCCTGGCGCGTTTATAGCAGCATCCATAAGCCGCTGACGCGGCTGGAACAGCTGATGAGCTTGATGAGCCGTGATCTGGATCTGTCCCAGCGGGCAAATCTGCAAGGCAGTGATGGCATTGCGCGCATGGCACAGGCGTTCGATAGCCTGGTGGCGTCCTTTGCACTGACCTTGCAAACCGTCAAAGGGAATACGCATACCTTGCTGGATGCCGCGCAGGGTTTGTCGGACGTGTCCGGGCGTGCGGCGCATGCGGCCGATTTGCAAAGCGCGTCTTCTGCACAGATTGCCGCCGCGATTGAGCAAATGTCGGTCGGCATCACCTCGGTCAGCGAAAATACCGAGTTCAATTTGCAGGCTGTACGCGAAATGACCGCCAGTGTCGAAGACGGGCGCAATCGCATGGCACAGACGGCGCAGGCAATACGTGGCACTGCCAGCTCGCTGGAAGAGGGTGGGCGCATGGTGGATGAATTGTCTGCCCGCTCGCAACAGATTACCGGCATTATCACGGCCATTCGCGATATTGCGGATCAGACCAATTTGCTGGCCTTGAATGCGGCCATTGAGGCTGCACGGGCCGGTGAGGCCGGACGGGGTTTTGCCGTAGTGGCCGACGAAGTCAGAAAGCTGGCCGAGCGCACCGGACTTGAAACCGTTAATATTGCCGACTTGGTCAGTGCGATCGGTCGCGGTACCGAGGCGGCTTCCTTGCAGCTGAAATCGGCGCAGCAAACCATGTGCGAAGGGCTGACGCTGATTGATGTCAGCGTGGAAGACCTGGCCGGGATACGTGAAAAGGCGGCGGCCTCGGCCGACAAGAGCGCGGAAACTGCACTGGCCATACGCGAGCAGTCCAGTGCCAGTACCGATGTGGCGGTCAATATCAGCCGCATTGCCGAACTGGCCGAAGAAAACCTGACCCAGGTGGCCGAATCTGCACAATTGGCGGCGCGCCTGAGCCAGGCCGCCGATGAGCTGGCAACTCAGGTGGATCGCTTCAAGGTCGCGCGCTAAGCGTAGAGGCTGCCCGCCATCCGGCGTATTGTTCATGCCCGCCCGGGTGTGAAACAATACGCCGTTTTTATTTGGCTTATGAAAGCACCCCCTATGGATGATCAGGCCCTGCTGCGTTACAGCCGGCATTTGCTGCTAAAAGAAGTCGATATGGCCGGCCAGCAAGCACTCATGGCGTCTCGCGTCCTGGTCGTGGGCTGTGGCGGATTGGGGGCGGCTGCGATACCGTTTTTGGCGGCTTCGGGCGTGGGCCAGTTGTTGCTGGCTGACGATGATGTAATTGAAACGTCCAACTTGCAGCGCCAGGTTTTATACGGCGAGGCTGATCTGGGGCGACTCAAGGTTGAGGCGGCCGCCGATGCCGTGCGCCGGATCAACTCGGGGGTTTCGGTAGAGGTCGTGCCGCAGCGACTGGATGGCGCGGCGCTGGCGCACCGGATGGCACAGGTGGATGTGGTGCTGGATTGTTCGGACAATTATGCAACGCGTCAGGCGGTGAATGCTGCAGCAGTTGTCAGCCGTACACCCTTGGTGTCGGGTGCCGCGGTACGCTTTGATGGCCAGTTGCTGGTAGTCGATCCGCGTGTCGAGAATAGCCCGTGCTATCACTGCCTGTTTGGCGGCAGTGACGCCAGTGACGGAGCTTGTGCGACTTTCGGTGTTTTTTCACCACTGGTCGGAGTGATTGGTGCGCAGCAGGCGGTGGAAGCATTGAAGCTGCTGATGGGTATTGGTGTTAGTCCGGTCGGGCGTCTGATTACTTATGACGCGCTAAATGCCGCCTGGCGCGAGATGCGCTTTAGCCGCGACCCGGATTGTGCCGTGTGTGGCGCTGTTTAGCGCCATGGCAAGTCGCTGTAGCGCCCGGTTTCGATAATCAGCAGAGCCATAAACAGGCGCCGGGCCCGGCGTCAGGCCCGTGCCCGGCAGAAACAATGCCGGCACTATGGATCAGAAACCCGCTTGCCAGTGCCCGCTCTTGCCGCCCTGTTTTTCCAGCAGGCGGACGCCGCCGATTTCCATGCCGCGGTCTATGGCCTTGAGCATGTCGTAAACCGTCAGCAGGCCGGCATTGACGGCGCTTAATGCTTCCATTTCCACACCGGTGCGGCCGACGGTTTCGGCCGTGACCCGGATATGCAGGCGGTTAAGTTCGGCCTCTGGGCTGAATTCGACTGCCACGCGGGTCAGGGCAATCGGGTGGCACAGCGGGATCAGGTCGGCGCAGCGTTTGGCGCCCTGAATGGCGGCGATGCGGGCGATGCCGATAACGTCGCCTTTTTTATTATTGCCGGAGAGCAACTGGGCAAAAGTGTCTGCCAGCATGGTGATATGGCCGGTCGCAACGGCTACGCGACGGGTTTCGTTCTTGGCGCCGACATCGACCATATGGGCTTGGCCGGCGGC
>NZ_RJTZ01000129.1:0-8083 GCF_024343515.1 Aquitalea sp. S1-19
CTGTCCGGTGGCGAGCAGCAGATGGTTGCCATGGGGCGCGCCATTGTGTCCAAGCCCAAGCTCTTGCTGCTGGATGAACCATCCATGGGTCTGGCTCCCTTGATCGTGGCCAAGATCTTCGAAATCATCCGCATGGTGGCGGAGCAGGGCGTGACCATGCTCCTGGTCGAGCAAAATGCGCGCTTGGCACTGGAAGTGTCACAGCGCGGCTATGTGATGGAGAGCGGGCGCATTACCATGAGTGGCAATGCGCAAGATCTGCTTAACGATGACAGGGTTCGCAACGCTTATCTTGGCGAGTAAACTATCGCCTCTCGGCCCTGCCCCCGCATGGGAGCAGGGCCGTTTTACGTTTAAACAGGCGCCGGGCTTTGCCGCCGGCGCTTTGCCTTTTTCTGGAGAGATGCGCGTGACGACTGCGCCGGGTGTGTTGTTCAATCAGGTTTTCGGGGCCTTGTTGCTGCCGCCGGTCAACTTTCTGCTGTTGGCCGGGCTGGGCTTTTGGCTGCTCAAACGAAAAAAGCAGGTCGGCGTGGCGCTGATTGTGCTCTCCCTATTGCTGCTGTATGCCTTTTCTACACCGCGCATGGCGCTATTTCTTAATGCCACACTGGAAAACCAGGCCGTAGCCCGGCTTGCCGATGTACGTCAGAGCGGCGCCATTGTGGTGCTGGGGGGCGGCAAGAAGCCGGCGCCCGAATATGGCGAGAACGTGCCTAATGGCGACACGGCGGCGCGCTTGCGCTACGCCGTGCACTTGCACAAGGCAAGCGCGGTGCCCTTATTACTGACCGGAGGTGCGCCCTTGGGCGGCGAGGCGGAAGCGTGGGTGATGCAGCGCATGCTGTGGCGCGATTATGGGGTCAAGCCTTACTGGGTGGAATCCGAGTCGGTCAATACCGAAGCGAATGCGCGATTGTCGGCAGCCATGCTGAAAAATGCCGGCGTAAAGCGCATCACGCTGGTGACGCAAGCCTGGCACTTGCGCCGTGCCGTGCCCTTGTTCGAAGCGCAGGGGCTGGAGGTTGTGCCGGCACCGACCGGGTTTACCCGCTACGACGGTGGCGGCATGGTCTGGTATCTGCCATCGGGCCGCGCCATGCAGGAAACGCATCAGGCGCTACGCGAGTGGGTCGGCATGCTTTATCATGGCATAAGAAATTCTTTCTCTTGAGGTCATCAGCATGAATGTAGGCGCGATCATCATTGGCGACGAACTCTTGTCCGGTAAGCGGCAAGACAAGCATCTGGGCGCATTGATTGCCATGCTTGCCGAGCGCGGCATGAAATTGGCGTGGGTCGAATATCTGGGTGACGATCCTGTACGCTTGCAGGCCTCTTTGGCGCGCGCCTTTGCCAGTGGCGATCTGGTGTTCAGCTTTGGCGGCATTGGCGCGACACCGGACGACTATACCCGCCAGTGTGCCGCACATGCATTGGGCGTGCCGCTGGCCATACATCCCGAGGCGCGTGTGATTATCGAAGGGCGCTTTGGTGCCGAGGCCTATCCGCACCGTATCAATATGGGCAATATCCCCGAAGGCGCACGCCTGATACCCAACCCGGTGAACCAGATGCCGGGCTTCTCGCTGGGAGATGTCCACTTTGTGCCGGGCTTTCCTGCCATGGCTTGGCCCATGATTGCCTGGGTGCTGGATACTCTGTATCCGCAATTGAAAAACACCGTGCCCGATATCGAGCAAACGGTGATTGCGCTGGATGCGCGTGAGGGCGACCTGATTACGCTGATGCAAACCTTTACCGCCCGCTACCCGGCGCTGAGGCTGTCCAGCCTGCCCAGTTTCGGTAGTGAGCGTATCCCGCAGATGCATATCGAGTTCGGTTTCAGTGGCCAGCCCGCACTGGTGCTACTTGCCATGGCCGAGTGGCGCAAAGCGCTGCAAGCATCCGGCTATGTCTTGTGCGAGCGCGACACCGTAAGCAATTGAAGCAAAAGCAAGCTATGAGGCTGAGTTAATTCAGCCTTGAAAGTCATGCAAAAGCCGGTTACGGTGGCGGTTTTTTGCGGCTTTCCATGAAATTCTGCTTTATTCCACTCCTGAGTGTCTTGCTGGTCGCGTGTTCCGGGCAGGGCAGTGCCGAAACATCCGCCCTTGCCAAGACGGCGCAAACCGCGCCAGTTGCCGCCATTTCGCTGACCGAGCCTATCGTGCTGGTCAGCGGCAAGGGTAGCGTCGGTCCGCGCGACTTCAATAACGCCAAAAAAGTGCTGCCTGGCGTTTTCAACGGTGAAGAAATCGATTTTTACTGTGGTTGTCCTTATACCGGCAAAACAATGGATCTGGCTTCTTGCGGCTATCAGCCGCGCAAAAATGCCAGCCGTGCCAGCCGTCTGGAATGGGAGCATGTGGTGCCGGCCTGGGTGCTGGGCCATCAGCGCCAGTGCTGGCAGCAAGGGGGGCGCAAAAACTGCACGTCGACCGACGATGTGTTCCGCATGGCTGAGGGCGATCTGGTGAACCTGGTGCCGGCGGTAGGCGAAGTCAATGGTGACCGCAGCAACTTCTCGTTCGGTGCCTGGACGCGCAACCCAGAGCCCATGTATGGCCAGTGCCAGACCATTGTCGACTTCAAGGGGCGCCGTGCCCAGCCGCGTGAAGAGGTCAGGGGACGCATTGCCCGTATCTACTTCTATATGCATGGCCGCTATGGCTTGAAAATGAGCAAGCAGGACACGCAACTGATGTGCGCCTGGGCCAAGACCTATCCCGTCGATGCCTGGGAAAAATCGCGCGACGCCCGCATCGTCAAACTGCAAGGCAGCGGCAATGTCTTTGTGCAGAATCCGCAGCAACTGGCCAGCGTGTGTGGCAAGCCGGCCTGATTTGCGCTTTGATTGTCACCAGATTCGCTTACGAGCGGGGTTGTGCCGGGTCAGGGGCAGGCTTTGCGGCAGCTTGCTTACGGTGCAGACAAGGCGCTAGCGTGGCTATGGCCAGGCAAGCCCGTGCTGATGGGCTTCTAATTGGCATGCACGGTAGCGATAGCGCATGATAAAATCGATGGCATAAATTCAAGCACGGCTTGCGCCTTGAGCGATCCCCTGTAAACACTGGAGTTTGTATGAGCACTTCGATTTTCGCCGGCGTTGCGCTGGCTCCGCGTGATCCTATTCTTGGCCTGAACGAGGCTTACAACGCCGATGCGCGCGCAACCAAGGTCAATCTGGGCGTGGGCGTTTATTTTGACGAGAACGGCAAAATTCCTTTGCTGTCTGCGGTGAAAGTTGCCGAAAAGGCGCGTCTGGAAGCCATGCCGCCACGCGGCTATCAGGCCATCGAGGGGAATGCCCAGTACAACCAGGCGGTACAAAAGCTGCTGCTAGGTGCGGACAGTGAATTGCTGGCGGCCGGTCGTGTCGTGACGGCACAGGCCTTGGGCGGTACTGGTGCGCTGAAGATCGGTGCAGATTTTCTCAAGGGCCTGAAGGCCGATGCCAAGGTGTATATCAGCGACCCGTCGTGGGAAAATCACCGCGCGCTGTTTGAGGCTGCCGGTTTTGTCGTGGAAAACTACCCCTACTACGATGCTGAAACCCGTGGCGTCAATTTTGCCGCCATGAAAGCCTTCCTGCTGGGTCTGGCGCCGGGTTCGGTCATCGTGCTGCATGCCTGCTGCCACAATCCGACTGGCGCCGATATGTCCGACGCGCAGTGGGCCGAGGTGGTTGAAGTTTGCCGCGAGCGCGCTTTGGTGCCTTTCCTCGATATGGCATATCAGGGCTTTGCCGAAGGCATCGAACCGGATGCCGTGGCGGTGCGCTTGTTCAGTGCCTCCGGTTTGCAGTTCTTCGTGTCCAGCTCCTTCTCCAAGAGCTTTTCCCTGTATGGCGAGCGTGTCGGTGCCTTGTCCATTATCACGGCGGACAAGGACGAGTCTGCGCGCGTACTGTCGCAGCTTAAGCGGGTGATCCGCACCAACTATTCCAACCCGCCTATCCATGGCGGCGCGGTGGTCGCGGCGGTACTGAGCAGCCCTGAGCTGCGCCAGATGTGGGAAGACGAATTGGGTGGCATGCGGGTGCGCATTCGTGCGATGCGCGAGGGGCTGGTGTCGGCACTCAAGAGCAAGGGTGTGGCGCAGGACTTCTCTTTTGTGACGGCACAGCGCGGCATGTTCTCCTATACCGGCCTGAGCGCGGCGCAGGTTGAAGTCTTGCGTGCCGACTACGGCATCTACGCCGTTTCGACCGGCCGTATCTGTCTGGCTGCATTGAACCAGAATAATCTGGCCTATGTCGCCGATGCGATTGCGGAAGTTGTTAAAGGCTGATCAGCGCGATAGTCAGCAGATAAAGCCGCCAGCATTGCTGGCGGCTTTATTTTTGTCTTCGGCTTACAATTCGTGCATGAGTCTATGGCAGGAGGCCGTATGGTAAACGCACAGGCAGCTATCGGCAGCGATGATGACCAGCGCCTGACCGAGCTTAAACGCATAAAGGCCATCGCGACGGCTTTGCTGGTGGGATCGCTATTGCTGGTGTTGCTGGCGCACTGGTTGCACGATGCCCATCCGATATGGCCGTTTGTGGCCGCTTTTGCCGAGGCCGCGACAGTGGGCGCCATGGCTGACTGGTTTGCCGTGGTGGCGCTGTTTCGCCATCCTCTGGGTCTGCCAATCTGGCATACGGCGATCATTCCGCGCAATAAGAGCCGTATCGCGCGCAATCTGGGCAGTTTTGTTGTCGAGCATTTTTTTACGCCGGCCGCTTTGTTGCCGCGACTGGCTATATACAATCCTGCACAACTGGCCGGCAACTGGCTATCCCGCATCTCGGTCTCGCCACGTCTGGCCCGTCTGGTGGCGGACGCGATGGCCACGGTGATCTCGTCGCTGGATGATGATGCGATGCGCCGCCATCTGGCAGGCGGCGTGCGCTCTGGTTTGATGCGTATCGACATGGCAACGCTGGGCGGGCGCGTGCTGGATGGCTGGCTGGCAGGTGAGCGCCAGCATGAATTGCTGGACACGCTGTTTAGCGGTATGGGACGCAAACTGGAAGGGGAGGCTGTACGCGAGCGTCTGGTGGCGCTGCTGACCGAGTCGCTGCATCTGGAAGACGTCAAGGTCATGGGCATGTCGCTGGGCAGTACCTTGCGTCCGCTGGCCCGCTCTGCCGCCGAGCGCCTGATCCTGCGTCTGCAGGCCGAGATGAGTGCGGCCGCGAGTGACCCGGCTCACCCATGGCGCGAGATGCTGGACGTTTACCTGCATGAGTGTGCGCTACGGCTAAAGGCCGACCCGCGCTGGCGTGCCCGTGTCACGCGCAGCATGAAGGCCTTGCTGTCTGACCCGGTGTTTGATGCTTTGCTGGATGATGTCTGGGCTAGCATCAAGGACTGGGTGCTGTCTGATGTGCGCGCACCCGACTCGCGGCTAGTGGCGGCCGGTATGGTGCTGTTGCGGGGGCTGGGCGAACGCCTGATGCACGACGCCCGCATGCAGGGTCGGCTTAACCGGCGGCTGATGGCTTTGTTGCCCTCTTTAGTCGAGCGTTATCGCCCGGCCGTGGCCATCTTTATTTCGGACAAGCTCGATAGCTGGAGCAAGGAAGAGGTGAGCGAGCGTATAGAGCTGGCGATCGGACAAGACCTGCAGTTTATCCGCATCAACGGGACGCTGGTCGGCGGTGCGATCGGCCTGTGCCTGTATTCCGTTTCGCGCCTGTTCTATTCATAGCGGTATGCGATAAAAAAGCGCCGCGCCCTGATCAGGCGCGGCGCTTTATGTTTTGGCGTACGGCTTATTTTTTGTTGCTGTACATAAAGCTTTCCATGCCCAGCTCAGCCAGATTGAACCAGCCATGCTCCATGGCGCGGAATTTCTTCCATGGGCCGTAGATCTTGGCGAAGGCCGGGTTTTTGGCGGCTTCTTCATCGTACAGCTTGAACGCTTCGGTATGCGCCGCCTTCATGATATCTGCCGGGTACTTCTTCAGCTTGGTGCCTTTTTGCAGTAGCGACACCAGTGCTTGCGGGTTCTTGGCGTCGTATTCTGCCAGCATCAGGAGGTTGGCTTCGGCGGATGCGACTTCGAACGCCTGCTGGTATTCCTTGGGCAGCTTGGCCCATTCCTTGCTGTTCACATAGAACGACAGGTTCGGACCCGGCTCCCAGAAACCCGGGTAGTAGTAGAACTTGGCGACCTTGTAAAATCCCAGCTTCTCGTCGTCGTACGGGCCGACCCACTCGGTGGCATCGATGGTGCCTTTTTCCAGTGCCGGATAGATGTCGCCGCCGGGAATGGACTGCGGAATGGCGCCCAGTTTGGCCATGATCTCGCCGCCGAAGCCCGGGATGCGCATCTTCAGGCCTTTGAGGTCGGCCAGCGATTTCACCTCGTTACGGAACCAGCCGCCCATCTGGCAGCCGGTGTTGCCGCCGGGGAAGTTGACGATATTGTACTGGGCGAATAGCTCGCGCATCGCCTTGAGGCCGCCACCGTAGTAGAGCCAGGCATTTTGCTGGCGGGAAGTCAGGCCGAAGGGCAGGGAAGTGTCGAAGGCGAAGGCCTTGTTCTTGCCGACATAGTAGTAGCTGGCAGTGTGGCCGCACTCGACGGTGCCGTTTTGCACCACATCCAGTACCTGGTTGCCCGGGGCGATTTCACCGCCCGGAAATACGCGGATCTGGAACTTGCCGCCGGTCAGCTCGGCGACACGCTTGGACAGCTGTTCGGCTGCACCGTAAATGGTGTCCAGGCTTTTGGGAAAGCTGGACGCCAGACGCCAGCGTACGGCCGGACCGTCAGCTGCAAGCGCAGGGGCGCTGACAACGGCAGCAGCAACGCCGGTGGCACCGGCTTTTTTCAGAAATGAACGTCTCTCCATCTTCTTCTCCTCCAGGGGTGGGCATTTGCCCGGTCGCGAAAGCGTCCGGCACCATGGCTGCGGTCTTATGCCGTTTTAAGTAGCCAGGGTGCGAATAATTTAGCACATGGGATATTCGATAAGGTTTTCACATAAAAAATGGGTAAAAAAACGGGGCATGATTGCCCCGTTTGTCGTTTATTTGCTGCGGTTGGTGTACATGAAGGATTCCATGCCCTGTTCGGCCAGATTGAACCAGCCGTGCTCGAGGGCGCGGAATTTTTTCCATGGGCCGTAGATCTTGCCGAAGGCCGGGTTCTTCTTCGCTTCTTCTTCGTACAAATTAAAAGCGATGGTCTGTGCGGCCTTCATGATGTCTGCCGGATACTTCTTCAGCTTGACGCCTTTTTGCAGCAGACGCACCAGTGCCTGCGGGTTCTGTGCGTCGTACTGGGCCAGCATGGTCAGGTTGGCTTCGGCGGCGGCCACTTCAAAAGCCTGCTGATATTCTTTTGGCAGTTTGGCCCACTGCTTGTTATTGACGTAGAACGACAGGTTTGGACCCGGTTCCCAGAAGCCCGGGTAGTAGTAGAACGGAGCGACCTTGTAGAAGCCGAGTTTTTCGTCGTCGTACGGGCCGACCCATTCGGTGGCGTCGATGGTGCCTTTTTCCAGCGCCGGATAGATGTCACCGGCCGGCAGGGACTGGGGAATTGCACCCATTTTGGCCATGATCTCGCCGCCAAAACCCGGGATGCGCATCTTCAGGCCCTTGAGATCAGCCATCGATTTCACTTCCTGGCGGAACCAGCCGCCCATCTGGCAACCGGTATTGCCGCCCGGGAAGTTGATAATGTTGTACTGGGCGTACAGCTCGCGCATTGCCTTGAGGCCGCCACCGTAGTAGAGCCAGGCATTTTGCTGGCGGGAAGTCAGGCCGAATGGCAAGGAGGTATCGAAGGCGAAGGCCTTGTTCTTGCCGACGTAGTAGTAGCCGGCGGTGTGGCCGCACTCGACCGTGCCGTTTTGCACCACATCCAGAACCTGGTTGCCCGGCGCGATCTCACCGGCCGGGAACACGCGGATCTGGAATTTGCCGCTGGTCAGCTCGGAAATGCGCTTGGCCATGCGCTCGGCCGCGCCGTAAATGGTGTCCAGGCTTTTGGGAAAGCTGGACGCCAGACGCCAACGGATGACTGGGGTGTCCGCTGCTAGCGCTGGGGCGCTGACTGCGGCCGCTGCCGCGCCGGCAAC
>NZ_RJTZ01000013.1:0-44648 GCF_024343515.1 Aquitalea sp. S1-19
CCGGTTTCTCGCAGGGCCTGAACCTGCCTGCCGGCATGAAGCTGCCGTTCTGATCTGAGTAAGGGCGGGCGACGGAGTCGGGGATTCTGTCGCTTGTCCTTTGTTGCCTTGGGCGTCAGCGCAGCATAGCGCGCTGCTTGCCACCGCTTGTACGGATCCCCGAACCCTTATCCCGGATCCTTTCCCATGAAAAACCCGCCCGCCCTCGATCATCTGATTGCCGCCCTTAAAGTTTTGCCCGGCGTCGGCCCCAAATCGGCGCAGCGTATGGCCTACCATTTGCTGCAACGCGATCAGGAGGGAGCCGGAAAGCTTGCGCGCGCCATCGACCGTGCGTTGACCCATCTGACCCACTGCGAGCGCTGCAATACCTTCAGCGAAACCCCTTTGTGCAATCTGTGCAGCGACGAGACGCGGCGTCAGGATTTGCTGTGTGTGGTGGAAATGCCCACCGACCAGTTGATGCTGGAGCAGGCGCAATGCTTTGACGGCCTGTATTTTGTGCTGATGGGGCGGGTGTCGCCGATGGAGGGCTTGGGGCCGCGCGAGGCCAATCTGGACCGACTGCTGGTGCGGGCGCAGGATGGCGTGGTCGAGGAGGTGGTGATTGCCACCAACTTTACCGCTGAAGGCGAGGTCACCGCACATATGATCAGCGAGCTGTTGAAGGCGCGTGGCATCAGGGTCAGCCGTATTGCCCGCGGCATGCCGGTGGGGGGGGAGCTGGAGCATATCGACCTGGGTACGCTGGCGCAGGCGGTGTATGAGCGGCGTAGTGTCTGATTTGCCACACAAGGTAATACCTTTGCAGTTTGCTTGCTTATGGCCTGTTGTTTTGCCCTCACGTATTAATTTTGGGTGACAACAGGCTTTTTCTGTTTTTACACCCTTGTGTCTATGTCTGTTTGTGCGATGATGATGCAACGCCACAAGCGTTATGCATCACTGGAAAGCTGCAGCAATTCATCTTGAATCAGCGTACAGGAGCCAGCATGAACCGAAGCATGTTTCTGATGGAAAGGGATCGTATCAATGCGATGCGGGCCATTCGTAACCGCGCGGTAGGTGGGCCGGTACGCTGCACCGAGCAGGACAGGCTACGCAATGATGCCAGAAAAGAGATCGAGTCCCGGCGCTGGGACAATGAAATGGGCCTCAAACATGACCGCTGATAAAGCGGTCTTTTTTTATGCCGGCATTCAGTGGAAAAGGAAGCATACGTCAGAGGGCACCGAGGCACAGTAATGCTTATTGGTTGCTTATTGTCTAGTATTTAATGATAATTGCATTATTGTAAAACGCCTTGATTGCTCTTGCAGGAGCACCCTATGAGTCATCCTGTCCCGCCCCGGCAGGGTACTGCCTTCCATCACGCGCTGTGGAACTCGCCTTTGCCCGCTTATGGCTGGCCTGCCGGTGCGAAGCTCGCGCTGGCGTTAACGGTTTTGCTGGCCTGTGGTCAGGCTTTGCCGGCGTTAAAATTTTTCCCTCTGCCTCTACATTATTTGCCGCTGCACAGCGGGCTCGAGTTTTTCTCCATGGCGGTTTCCGTTATGGTGTTCTCTCTGGCCTGGAACTTGCGGCACGAGGGAAACAACAGCAACCGGATGCTATTGGGGGTGGGCTTTCTTGCCGTTTGCCTGATCGACTTCGTCCATATGCTTTCTTATGCCGGCATGCCGGAGCTGGTTACACCTGGTGGGGCGGAGAAAGCCATCAATTTCTGGCTGGCCGGGCGCTATGTGGCTGCCATTGTCTTGTTATATGTTGCACTGCGACCAGACAAGCACTGGTCTGAACCCGCTTGTTATGCTGCGCTCGCAGCGGCATGTGCACTGGCGCTTGGTGTCTGGTTTGTCGGCTTGCTGCGTAGCGAATGGTTGCCACGCACTTTTATTGCCGGGCAAGGGCTGACTGATTTCAAGATCGGCAGTGAATATGTGTTGGCGCTGCTATATGGTGGCGCGGCTGCGCTGCTGTTGCGCCGGGGATTGCACACGCGTAAAAAAGGGCCGCAGTTGCTGGCCGCCGCTGCCTGGATACAGGCGTTGGCTGAGTTGTTTTTTACCTTGTATGGCGATGTGACCGATCTGTTCAATCTGTTGGGTCATATCTACAAAGTGCTGGCTTATCTGATGGTGTATCGCGCGATCTACGCCTCGGGCGTAAGTGCGCCTTACCGCCAGCTGGATGTTGAGCGTGCACGCCTGCGTGCATTACTGGCAACCATTCCCGAGCCTGTCTGGCTGAAGGATGCCGACGGCTATTACCTCGCTTGCAATAGCGCATTTGAACGCCTGTTTGGCGCGCGTGAAGCCAATATTGTCGGCAAGACGGATTACGATTTTGTCAGCGCTGAACAGGCCGATTTTTTTCGGCAGCAAGACAGGATTGCGATAGCGGCGGCGGGCTTGAGCCGGAACGAAGAGAGGCTGACGTTTGCCGCTGATGGTTATCAGGGAATGTTTGAAACCAGCAAGACACCGATGTATGCATCCGATGGTGTACTGATAGGCGTGCTTGGCGTGGCACATGACATTACCGAGCGCAAACAGGCAGAAATCCGTTTGCATGATAGTGAAAAACATTTCCGCACCCTGGCCAATGGCGGCAGTGCTCTGATCTGGACGTCGGATCAAACGCAATTACTGAACTATTTCAACGAGCCCTGGTTGCGCTTTACCGGGCGTGGGCTTGAGCAGGAGCTGGGTTTGGGCTGGCTGGCTGGGGTGCACCCCGATGATGTAGCCGCCTGTTCGGAGGCCGGGCGTTCAGCCTTTGTCCAGCGCAGAGACTTTAGCCGGGACTATCGTCTGCGCCATGCCGATGGCAGCTATCGCTGGGTGCGTGACGAGGGCAGCCCGCGTTACGATAGCCAGGATAATTTTCTGGGCTATCTCGGGTTTTGCTGGGATATGACAGAGCATAAGCTGGCGGCGGAGAAAATCGAGCAACTGGCTTTTTACGATGCCCTGACCCAGTTGCCCAATCGGCGTCTGATGCTTGATCGCTTGGCGCAGGTGCTCGCCGCCAGCGCCCGTTATCAGCGTCAAAGCGCTTTACTGGTGATAGACCTGGATAATTTCAAGGCAGTCAATGACAGCATGGGTCATGCTGCCGGCGATCAGTTACTGCTTGAATTCTCCAGTCGCGTGCGTAGCAGCCTGCGGGAGTGCGATACCGTCGCCCGCTTGGGCGGGGACGAGTTTGTCGTGATTTTGCCTGACCTGGAGGGAAGTTTGCCTGCGCGTCAGGCAGCAGAGGCCGTGGCACAGAAATTACTGGATTGTGTGAATAAGCCTTATGTCTTGGCATTGGATGAAGCCGGCAGTACGCGGGTGTACCAGTGTTCAGCCAGCATGGGTATTGTGCTTTTTGCTGATGCTACATTGTCGGTCGACGAGCTTTTAAAGCGCGGTGATGCTGCGCTTTATCATGCCAAATCTTGCGGGCGCAATGCCCTGAGTTTTTTCGATGCCAAGATGCAGCAGGTGATTGCCAGACAGACCCAGCTTGAGCAAGACCTGCGCCGGGCGCTGGAAGAAGGGCAGTTCGAGCTTTTCTACCAGCCGCAGGTGGATATGCAAGACCGTATGCAAGGGGCCGAGGCATTGATCCGTTGGCGGCATCCCGAGCGAGGGCTGGTGTCGCCGGATGACTTTATCCCGTTGGCGGAGCAAAGTGGGCTGATTATTCCCATCGGCTTATGGGTGCTGGAAAGCGCGTGCCTGCAATTGGCACGCTGGGCTGACAATCCGCAACTGTCAGGTTTGTCGTTGTCGGTCAATGTCAGCTCCTGCCAGTTCAGTCACCCCGCTTTTGTCGAACAAGTGCTGGCGCTGATGGACAGATATGAAGTGTGTCCGCAGCGCTTGAAACTTGAGTTGACCGAAAGTCTGGTGTTGGACAATGCCGAAGAGGTGGTCAGCCGCATGCATGTGCTGAAAGAGTACGGCATAGGCCTGTCGCTGGATGACTTCGGTACCGGCTATTCCTCATTGTCTTACTTGAAACATCTACCGCTTGACCAACTCAAGATAGACCGCTCATTTGTGAGCGATCTGTTTACCGATCCGACCGATCTTGTGATTGTGCGCGCCATGCTGGCGCTGGGCCGTAGTCTGGGGATTTGTGTGATTGCGGAAGGCGTGGAAACGGTAGATCAGCGCAACTTGCTGGCCTCTTCTGGCTGCCTGAGCTATCAGGGCTACTTATTCAGCCAGCCGTTGCCCCTGATGCAGTTTGAACAATTGGCGTGCCGGCCGGCCTGTCTTGTTGTGGATTGAAGCGTGTTTCTGAATGTCCGGCCTGACCCTAAGAGAAAGTGTGCGATGCAAGGTAGTGTGAATGTAAGCAGGAGGCAGCATGGGTAGACCCATCGTCCGTTTGCTGCTGGCGTGTGGCGTGATTGTGTCGCTGAGCATGGGTATACGTCACGGTTTCGGTTTTTTTCTGCCGCCATTGACGCAGGAGTTCGGTTGGGGACGTGAGGCTTTTGCGTTTGCCATCGGCTTGCAAAACCTGGTGTGGGGTATGGCGCAGCCTTTTGCCGGGGCACTGGCAGACCGTCATGGCCCGGGCCGGGTGTTGACAGCCGGTGCGCTGCTCTATGCCTTGGGTCTGTCGCTGATGACGCTTTCCGCTACCCCTGGCTTGTTTGCCGGCTCAGCCGGTCTGGTGCTGGGGCTGGCATTGTCCTGCACCACCTATAGCGTGGTATTTGGCGTGGTTGGCCGTATCGTGCCGGCGGCCTACCGTTCACGCGCCATGGGGCTGACGGCGGCGGCCGGCTCTTTCGGCCAGTTTGCCATGGTGCCGGCCACACTCGGCTTGATAGACGGCTTGGGCTGGTTGCCGGCGCTGCTGATTCTGGCGGCCATGAGTTTGCTGATTCTGCCTTTTGTGCGCATACCGGCGGCGATGGATGCCAAACGTCCGCTCAGGGCGAACGGTTCGATACTGGCCGGTATGGTGCGGGTGTTTACGCTGGCATGGCAGGAGAAGGGCTTTCGCCTCTTGATGGTCGGCTACTTTGTCTGTGGTTTTCAGGTGGTGTTTATCGGCGTTCATTTGCCGGCCTATCTTAAAGATCACGGCATGTCCGGTGCCACCGCCAGTCTGGCCTTGGCTTTAATTGGCCTGTTTAATATTTTTGGTACCTTTACCGCCGGCGAACTGGGTTCGCGGCGGAGCAAACCGCATTTGCTGGCCGGCATTTATTTCACCCGCGCCATCGTGATCGGGCTGTTTTTGCTGTTTCCGTTGTCGACCCTGTCGGTCTCGCTATTTGCGGCTGCGATCGGGTTTTTATGGCTGTCCACCGTGCCTTTGACCAATGGCGTGATTGCCACCCAGTTTGGCGTACAGCATCTGGGCATGCTGTCTGGCGCGGTGTTTTTATCACACCAGATCGGCAGTTTTCTCGGTGTATGGCTGGGCGGGCTGGTTTACGACACGAGCGGCAGCTATCTGCCGGTCTGGCTGATTGCCATGGCGCTGGGCGTGGTTGCCGGTCTGGCCAGCCTGCCGATACGTGAACAGCCATCGCATGTGATGCAGCAGGCAGAGGCAGCAGGGTGAAGCCTGTCTTGTGGTTGACGGTGTTTGTGTGGGTGCTTGTCTTGGTATTTCTCGCCTATTTGCAGCCGGTATTTATCATCGATGCCGCCAATGTGATTGCCGCGTGTAGCTGATATCGCCCGGGCGAGGGCTGAGCTTGTCCGGGGATGGCGCAAGGAAATGACGGTCAGGGCCGCGCTTTTATTGCCGTGGCGCTTGCGACAGCCGCCCATCTCGCACACACTTATGCCATCGGTAAACAATAGTTTGTGATTGCGAAAGAGTCATGTGTCAGACCATCTACTAAAACAGCATCGCGACGCGATCGATGCGATCGATGTCGATATCCTTCATTTGCTCAACCAGCGTGCACTGCATGCGCGCGAGATCGGCGAAATCAAGGGCGGGGGCGTGATCTACCGGCCCGAACGCGAAGCGCAGGTATTGCGGCGCATTCAGGACCTGAACCCGGGGCCGCTGCCGGACGAAGCCGTGGCGCGCCTGTTTCGTGAGGTCATGTCCGAGTGTCTGGCGCTGGAAAAGCCTTTGTCCATTGCCTTTCTCGGGCCGGAAGGCACATTCAGTCAACTGGCGGCGACCAAGCATTTCGGTCATGGCGCCCATGTGGTGGCCTGCTCCTCGATAGACGAGGCGTTCCGCATGGTTGAAGCGCGCACGCTCGACTATGTGGTCGCGCCGGTGGAAAACTCGACCGAAGGTGCGGTCGGGCGCACGCTGGACCTGATGGTGACGACGCCGCTAAAGATTTGCGGCGAGGTGGTGCTGCGCATCCACCATCATTTATTGCGTAAAACACCCGGTCTGGCCGGCATACGCCGTGTCTATTCGCATGCCCAGTCGCTGGCCCAGTGTCACGAATGGCTGAACAAAAACCTGCCGTCCGAGGTTGAGCGGGTGTCGGTTGCCAGTAATGCCGAGGCGGCGCGCCTGGCCAGCCTTGACCCGACGGCGGCGGCCATTGCCGGGCAGGCAGCGGCCGAGCGCTTCAATCTGGAGAAGCTGGCGGGCAGCATAGAAGACGAACCCAATAACACCACGCGTTTTCTGGTGCTGGGTTTTCAGGATGTGGGCGCCACCGGCAAGGACAGGACATCCATCGTGGTATCCGCGCCCAACCGGCCCGGTGCGGTGCACCAGCTACTGGCCCCGATTGCTGCCAGTGGCGTATCGATGAGCAAGTTCGAGTCGCGCCCTTCGCGTGCCGGGCTGTGGGATTATGTGTTCTTTATCGATCTGGAAGGGCATTGCAGCGAGCCCCATGTGGCCGAGGCGCTGGAAGCGCTGCGCGCGCGCGCATCCTACGTCAAGTTGCTGGGTTCCTATCCGCAAGCGGTGATCTGAGCGGCTGTGTTCTATCCGGGTTCTTGTGTCCTGCCAGGCGCAAGAACCTGTCAATTTTCAAGTGGTGTACATGAAATCTATCCAATCGATCTGCCTGTTTTGCGGTTCGCGCCACGGCGCCCGTCCAGAGTATGCCGAAGCGGCCCGTGCATTTGGTTCTGAGCTGGCTAAGCGCGGCATTACCCTGGTGTACGGTGGCGGCAATGTCGGGCTGATGGGCGTGGCCGCTGATGCTTGCCTCGCCGCGGGGGGCAAGGTGATCGGGGTGATTCCCGAATTTTTGAAGTCGAAGGAAGTCGCCCATCTGGGGCTGACCGAGCTTTATATCACCGACAGCATGCATGTCCGCAAAGCGAAAATGGCCGAGCTGTCCGATGCCTTTATTGCCTTGCCCGGCGGCTTCGGTACATTTGACGAGCTGTTTGAAATCCTGACCTGGGCGCAACTGGCGGTGCACGACAAGCCGGTCGGCCTGTTGAATGTGGCCGGCTTTTTCGATCCGCTTTTGGCCATGACCCGGCATGCAGTGGATGAAGGTTTCGCCCGGCCGGAAAACCTGTCGCTGTTTGCCGCCGAAAAACATCTGCCCGAGCTATTGCATGCGCTGGAAAACCATCAGCCGCGCCACACCCTCAAATGGGTGGATGCCAAGAACGGTTAAAGCACCTCGCCGTCCGTGCGGGGGCTCACAATAATCAACAAGGAAAACCATGATGAATCTGGCTGAACGCGCGCCCGACTATATCCGTGCCATTGCGCCTTATCAGGCCGGCAAACCCATTTCCGAACTGGCCCGCGAGATGGGGCTGGATGAAGCGGCCATCGTCAAGCTGGCCTCCAATGAAAACCCGCTGGGTTTGCCGCCCAAGGCGCGTGCAGCGCTGGAGGTGGCGCTGTCCGATTTGGCGCGCTATCCGGATGGTAACGGTTTCGCGCTTAAAGCGGCCATTGCCGAACGTTTTGCCGTCACGCAGGATCAGGTACTGCTGGGTAACGGCTCCAACGACATTCTCGAACTGGTTGCGCGTACTTTTTTGCGCCCCGGCGACTCGGTGGTTTTCTCCGAATACGCTTTTGCCGTTTACCCCCTGGTGACGCAGGCGACCGGGGCGCGCGCCATTGAAGTCAAGGCGCGCGACTACGGACATGATCTGGATGCGATGCTTGCGGCGATCGAGCCTTCGACGCGGCTGGTGTTTATCGCCAACCCCAATAACCCGACCGGCACGCTGATCAAGCCCGGTGCCTTGCTTGAGTTTCTTGAAGCCGTACCCGAAGACGTGCTGGTGGTGCTGGACGAGGCATATACCGAGTATCTGGCGCCCGAGCTGCGCGCCGATGTAATCGGCTTTCTCGCCCGTTTCCCCAATTTGCTGGTGTCGCGTACCTTTTCCAAGGCCTATGGCCTGGCCGGGCTGCGCGTCGGTTTTGCGCTGGCCAGTGCCGCTATCGTCGCCATGATCAATCGCGTGCGTCAGCCTTTTAATGTGAATAGCCTGGCGCAGGCTGCGGCGGTGGCCGCGCTGGACGATGCGGATTTTCTGGCGCGTGCGGTGGCGCTTAACCGGCAGGGCATGGCGCAGCTGACCGAGGCGCTGGCGCGGCTGGACTTGCCCTATATCCCGTCGTTTGCCAACTTCGTGACCTTCCATGTCGGCGATGCGGCGGCACTGAATGCCTATTTATTGCGCCATGGCGTGATTGTGCGTCCGCTGGCGTCTTACAACATGAAAAACAGCTTGCGCGTCAGTATCGGGCTGGAAGAAGAAAATGCCCGCTTTATCGAAGTGCTGGAAGCCGCGCTGCGCTAGGCGCAGACTTGGGCTTTATGGATAAAGGGAGGGAGAGCGCATGATTATCGTGATGGCCCGCGGTGCGGGTGAGGCCGCTATTGCCGCCGTGGTTGGCAAGATTCGCGCCCACGGTCTGTCCGAACATGTGTCGCGCGGCACCGAGCGCACCATTATCGGTGCGGTGGGGGACGAGCGGGTGTTGTCGGCCGATATGTTCGAACTGATGGATGGCGTCGAGCGCGCCATGCGCGTGCTCAAGGACTATCGTCTGGTTGCGCGCGAGGTGCATGGTAGCGACAGTGTCGTGCACGTGCGCGGCATTCCCTTCGGTGGTAAGCAGCTGCAGCTGATTGCCGGGCCCTGCTCGGTCGAAACGGCGGCGCAAATGGATGCATCCGCTGCGGCCGTCAAAGTGTCGGGTGCGCGTCTGCTGCGCGGTGGGGCATTCAAGCCGCGCTCCAGCCCGTACAGCTTTCAGGGTCTGGGCGTGGCCGGTCTTGACTTGCTGCTGGAGGCGGGGCGTGCGCATGGTTTGCCGGTGGTGACCGAGCTGATGGATGTGCGCCAGCTGGACACCTTTCTCGAGTACGACGTCGATGTGATACAGATCGGCGCGCGCAATATGCAGAACTTCGACCTGCTCAAAGAGGTCGGGCGCATCAACAAGCCGGTGGTACTCAAACGCGGCATGGCCGCGACGGTCAATGAGTGGCTGATGGCGGCCGAATACATTGCCGCCGGCGGCAACCACAATATTATTTTCTGCGAACGCGGCATCAGAAGCTTCGAGACGGCCTACCGCAATATGCTGGATGTGTCTGCCATTGCGCTACTCAAGCGTGAAACCCATCTGCCGGTGATCGCCGACCCAAGCCACGCCGGCGGCAAGGCGTGGATGGTGCCGGCACTCTCTATGGCGGCGCTGGCTGCCGGTGCCGATGGCCTGATGATAGAAGTGCATCCGCAGCCGGCCGAAGCCTTGTGTGATGCCGATCAGGCACTGGATCCGCAAGCGTTTGCCCAGCTGATGCAGCAACTGGCTGTGCTGGCCCCGGCCTTGGGGCGTGAACTGTAAAGGGGAGTCGAGATGGCAGGAGAGTTGCATGTGTCGCTGCAGCAAGTCGAGCATTACCGCTTTGCCAACGAGTTTGGCCATGGCGCGCCGGTATTGCTGACTGACGAGCCACCACCTCTGGGGGAGGATAGCGGTCCTTCGCCATCGCAGTTGCTGGTGGCTGCGGCGGCCAATTGCCTGTGCGCCAGCCTGCTGTTTGCCTTTGGCAAGTTCAAGCAGGATGTTGCGCCTTTGAGCGCCGAGGCCAGTTGCGTGCTGGGGCGTAATGCACAGAAGCGTTTGCGCGTCGAATCGATAGCCGTCACGCTTAAGCTGGGCAAGCCGGCGGCCACACTTGCCCAGGTAGAACGGGTATTGGCCAGCTTCGAGGACTATTGCACCGTCACCCAGAGCATACGGCAGGGCATCACGGTGGACGTGGTGGTGCTGGATGTGGATGGCTCCCGGCTGAAATAGCGATGCGGTCGATGAAGCAGGGCTTGGCGTAGCGAGTGGCTTTGGTGATTAATTTTACGAAATTAACAAATTAAGCAACTTATACCTAAGCTCTTCTTTGTTCTGGCAATAAAATTAATGTTTTTGGCATTATTTTGGTTAAGGCGAAATCGGCTGGCAGTTAAAATGCAGCTACCGCTTTATTCGATAATGATGCCATGCCCACTAGCCCTTGCGTATTGTCCCGCCTGACTTACCCCATGCTGGTGCTGTCCATTTTGATGTGGTCGAGCAACTTCATTGTCGGGCGCGCATTGGGCGGCAGTATCGGGCCGTTTACGCTGGCTTTTGCCCGCTGGATGCTGGCGCTTTTGTGTCTGCTGCCTTTTGCCTTGCCCCGTTTTCGTCAGAGTTGGCCGCTTGTCCGCGCGCAGTGGCGGGTGTTGTTGATGCTGGGTCTGACCGGCATTGCCTTGACCAATACGCTGCTGTACATCGCCTTGCGCCATACTACGGCCACCAATGCGGTGGTGCTTAATAGTCTGACACCGGTACTGGTGCTGGTGCTGGGGGCCGTGCTCAGTCGCCAGGGGCTGACACGCAAGCAGGTAGCCGGCATGTTGCTGGCTTTGGGCGGGGCGCTGGTGATTGTGCTGCGCGGAGACTGGCATGCGCTGTTGCGCTTTCACTTGGGTATCGGGGATGTGGGGGTGCTGGCTGCCGGCCTGTGCTGGGCTTGTTACACCGTAGGCTTGCGCAAGCTTAAGCCCGGCATTCCCGCCGTGCTGCAGATGACGATCCTGTTTGCCATTGGTGTGGTGCTGTTGCTGCCTTTTGCCGGGTATGAATGGTATCGCGGCCAGAGCCTGCCCACGGCCGGCACGGGCACGGTATTGGCGCTGATTTATCTTGGCGTTTTCCCGTCCATTCTGGCTTTTCTGATGTACAACCGGGCCATTGCCGTGATCGGCAGTACACGCGCAGCCAGCTTTCTTTATCTGATGCCGGCATTCGGTGCCTTATTGTCCATTCTGCTGCTGGGGGAGGCCGTCTATGCCTACCATGCCGTGGGTCTGGCGACCATTTTCGCCGGTATTGCTATCAGCTCGCTGCCGGATGGGGTTTATCGCCGTTTCCTGTTTGAAGTCGGGCGCAAAGCGGCGTGATGCCTTACAATAAGCTACTTTGTAACGGGCGGCCTTGAGCTGCCCTTTTCAGTTGGAGTGGTTTCATGGAATCTGTCCGTATATCCAAGCGCCTTGCCGAACTCGGGCTGTGTTCGCGCCGCGAGGCAGACAGCTATATAGAGCAGGGCTGGGTCAAGGTGGACGGGCAAGTCGCCGTGCTTGGGCAAAAAGTCGTTGCCGGTCAGCGCATCGAGCTGGATAAGCGCGCCAGTCAGGCGCAGGCGCGCCGGGTGACTGTGCTGCTGAACAAGCCCATCGGTTATGTGTCCGGTCAGGCAGAAGACGGCTACGAGCCGGCCTCGGTCCTGATTACGCCGGACAATCAGTGGAAGGGTGACCAGAGCGGTATCCGCTTTGCCCGCGAGCATCTGAAAGGACTGGCACCGGCTGGGCGTCTGGATATCGACTCCATCGGCTTGTTGGTGCTGACGCAAGATGGTGTGGTGGCCAAGCATCTGATCGGGGAAAATTCTTCGGTCGATAAAGAGTATCTGGTGCGCGTGTCCGGTGCCTTGTCGGCACAAGGCCTGGCGCTGTTGAATCACGGTCTGGAGCTCGATGGCAAGAAATTGCTGCCGGCGCAGGTTGCCTGGCAAAATGAAGACCAGCTGCGTTTTGTGTTGCGCGAAGGCAAGAAGCGCCAGATTCGCCGCATGTGCGAGCTGGTGGGCTTGCGGGTTATCGGCTTGAAGCGGGTGCGTATCGGCAAGGTCATGCTGGGCGATTTGCCGGTAGGCAAATGGCGCTATCTGGCCGCCGGCGAGAAGTTCTGATTGAGATGGGGTAGATCAAATGAGCAAGCTGTGGCAATGGATCATGAATATCCTGGGTTTGGGGCACGAGCAGCGCGAGCTGGAGGTGTACTACCAGACGCTGGTGCAGGTCGCCGAACCCAAAATAGAATTATTGCCCGGCTGGCGCGATCGCCTGAAAACGGGCGTTGTGCGTTCGCGCGCCTACGCCGAAACCTTGGCGGGCAGTCTTGCCCCGGCGCTGGACTTGTCGCCGCAAGGCTATAACGTCGATCGCCGGGTCGGTCTGCTATTCGCTACCCCGGATGTTCTGCTTGGCGTGCTGGATGGCAGCAAAGCCTTGCGCGAGTATTTTCTGCATGCAAGCCATGGCGATGAAGCTTATGCCTTGCTGGTGATGCAGTGTTACCAGAAGCGTCATTTCGGTAGTGCCTTGCGTAATGGCCAGTTGCTGGATGATGTTGCGCAGACGGTGGTCAGCTTTGGCGGGCACAGGCTGGTAGGTATCTGCAATAGCGAACAAGGTTTGCGTCAGGAGGCGGTGCAGCGTGCGTTTCATGCCCTCGCCGCCGTGGCGGCACGGCGTATCGCCTTGCAGGCAGGGCGTTTGCAGAGCCTGAATACGGAAAAAACCCAGGTGGAACTTAAGCTGGCGACCCTGTCGGGCAAGGCGGTGGTGGTGGATGCCACGCCTGGAAGCGAGCGCCTGCCTGACTCGCGGGCCGAGTTGCTGGCGTATCTTGCCGAGATTGATCAGGAGTTGACCGAACTGGCACCGATAGCGACGCTGGAAGGCAAACTGGAGACAGTGAAGCGGGTCAGCAATGCGCCTGAGCAGTATCTGGCTGTACGCAACGAGCAGTTGCTGCTTGACCGCATGGGGATCGTGCGCTCGCCTGGTGATGGCGAAGATGGTATTGCGCTGAGTATGGAAACGGTGACCTTTGGCCGTATCGAACCTATGGAGCGGGTAGTGGTGCCGGTGCGTATCACCCGGCAGGCCTTGAAGGCCTGGAGCGAACGCCTGGCTTAAAGATCGATACGGATCAGCGGAACCCGCATTTCTTCGCGGCTGACCCCGCCATGGGCGCCTTGCAGGCTGACTGTCTTTTCTCCGGGCAGGGTGTCGCGCAAGGTATAGCCCGGTTTCATCAGCAGTACCGCATCGCCGATGCGGCTCGCCAGTGCCGGATGGTAGGGCGCAGGGCCGAATACGCCGGCTTCTATCAATTCCCTGCCACTTAGTACCCAAGCCTTATCGCCCAATTCTTCGCGTGCCAGTTCGATAAATGCCCCGGCTTCTGCGTCGTGGGTGTGGCAAAACCGCACCCGCCCTTCGCCGGATAGTGGCCGGCGCAACTTGCCGCGCAGATTGGCGGACAGCTGTTCCCACTGCAGGCGCTGGGCTTTGGGCGTGCTGGTAAAACCATGGTCGGCGGTGATAATCAGCGTCATCGGCCGGGTGCGCTTGCGCTGGCAAAAGCGTTCTACCTCTTCGTCCAGCAGATTGAAGCTGCGGCTGATGGCCCAGTCGTTAGGCCCGACATCATGCATTTCATGATCCAGTTGGGCGGTATAGGCATAGATAAAGCCTGGTTTTTCTTGCTGAGTGCCCAGTTCATGCAGTTGTTCGAATAGCTGGCCCCAATGGGTGTGGCCGATGCGCTTGGCTCGCCCGGTCTGGTGGATGCTATACGGAGAGTGGATCAGGCGTTGCGGCAGCAAAGCGTAGGCCGGGCGCTGGATCTGGTCGAACCATGAGTGCGCCTGAAACAGGTTTTTTGCCAGTGTCTGCGGGGTTTGCCGGGAGTTTTCGCTATAGCGGGTCGTCAGCGGCAGCGGCAGGATGATGGACTGGCTGTCTGTATCCCACATTTCCCAGCCGGTGAGTCCGTGCTGTGCCGGCGCGGCACCCGTTTGCAAAGTCGTAATAGCACTGGCCGTGGTCGAAGGGAAGACCGAGGTCAGCGTGCCTTGCTGGTGGGCGCGCAAAAACGAGTGCGGGCCGTGACGTGCCAGCTGGTTGTCACCCATGCCGTCTACGACTAAGAGTGCAATATCGCGCCCATCAGCCTGCAGGTCGGCAAGAGCCGTGCCGGACAAAGGCGGATGCAAGGCAGGTGCACCCAATGCATGGGCCAGTGAAGCTACCAGATTGGTCAGGCAGTGGCCGGCATAGTCGGGCCAGTGGCATTCGTCGGACAGCAGGCGAATCATAAGCGACAGAGCTTTAGAAGAAGGTTGTTGCCGTATTGGCTGGCATTCAGGCAAAAAAACGGCATCCGAAGATGCCGTTTTTTATGCTCTATCAGTCGTTGTAGGAACGACGTTCGCTGCCGCCGCTACCTGGGCGACGGTCGCCTTCGCGACGCGGGCCACCACGGCTGGCGCCGTTGCCGCTACCTGGGCGACGATCGCCGTAGCTATTGCCGGCACCCGGGCCGCCACGACGTTGCTGCGTGTGACGCTTAGGGCCACCTTTTGGCGGACGGCGGGTCGGCTCCATGCCTTCGATCACGCCTTCAGTAATCTGGCGCTTCAGGTACTGCTCGATGCGGCGTACGCGATGGAACTCTTTCGACTCGGCGATGGTGATGGCTACGCCGTCACGACCGGCACGACCGGTACGGCCGATACGGTGCACATAGTCTTCCGCCTGCTTTGGCAGATCGTAGTTGATGACGTGGGTGATGGTCGGTACATCGATACCACGCGCCGCTACGTCGGTAGCAACCAGAACCTTGATGCGGCCGCGACGCAGGTCGTTCAAGGTGCGGTTACGCCAGCTTTGCGGCATGTCGCCGTGCAGGCAGGCAGCCTGGTAGCCCTTGTCGGACAGCTTGTCGGCCAGTTCTTCCGAACCGATCTTGGTTGCGGTGAAAATCACCAGCTGGTCAAAGCCGGCTTCTTTCATGATGTGGTCGAGCAGACGTTCCTTGTGACGGTTGTCGTCTGCGTACAGCAGGTGTTCTTCGATATTGCCGCCAGTTTCGGTGCGGGCAACTTCGATGCGCTGCGGGTCGCGGGTCAGCTTGCGGGCCAGGTTGCCCACGGTGCCATCCAGCGTGGCCGAGAACAGAACGGTCTGGCGTTCGGCCGGGGTCGCGGCCACGATGGTCTCGATATCTTCGATAAAGCCCATGTCCAGCATGCGGTCGGCTTCGTCCAGTACCAGCATTTCCAGTCGCGAGAAGTCGATACGGCCCGAGCGCATATGATCCATCAGACGGCCTGGGGTGGCTACCATCAGGTCGATAGGACGGGTCATGGCGCGGATCTGGAAGCCGAATGGCGAGCCGCCAACCAGGCAGACCGTGCGCAACCAGCGCAGGTTCTTGCCGTATTCCAGTGCATTTTTTTCAACCTGCTGAGCCAGTTCGCGGGTCGGGGTCAGTACCAGTACACGCGGGCCATTGCTCTTGACGTCGGTGCGCTGGGTCATCTTGGTCAGGGCAGGCAGCAAGAAGGCTGCGGTCTTGCCCGAGCCGGTCTGCGCGGAAACCAGCAGGTCCTTGCCAGCGATAGCGGCAGGGATAGCTTCAAGCTGAACCTGAGTCGGATCGGTGTAACCCGCGTCGTCAAGTGCGCTCAGAATGGAGGGGTCAATACCCAGTTCGGAAAACTTCATATTATCCTTTCGTGCCGGATGTCCGGCGTGCAGTGCCTGTAGGTTGGCGCTTATTCGGCCCGATGCGAAATCACAACTCTGGGGGCCGTACATCATCGGCACTAACCAGGCAAAGCGGCGAACAGCGGTCCGTACGAAAGGACATGGCAAGGTCGAAGCTTAATAACGGTCAGGGACGATGAAACTATGCATCCGGAGCCGGCAATGGAGCGGCAGGCCCGGCGGTGATGTGAGGGGCGCAAGATACGCGAAAATACTTGATCTTGCAAGTGTGTTTTGCAAATAAGGGTGGCTAAGTAGTTGATTTTCTATCAGCCATTGACCGGGGTGAGAAAAATTTCTAAGCGCTGGTTTGTGCTGGGCAGGCTGGCGCGCATGGCGCAAAAAAGGGCGACCAAGTCGCCCAAGGGAGGAGAAAATCAGCCAAGTCGCCGTTCAGGCCAGGTTTTGCTGGCGCAGTGTCTTGAGTGCCTTGACGAAGGCTTGCATTTCAGCCGGTGTGCCCAGCGTCAGGCGGTTCCAGCCATCGGTATGGTCGAATGGGCGGCCCACCATAATATGCATTTTTTTCATATTCTCGCGATAGGCAGCGCTGCTGCTGTTAACGCGGTGGAAGATGAAGTTGGCGTGTGATGGCAGATAGGCCAGCTTCAATTCGTCCAGTGCCTGGGTCACAATCTTGCGCGACTGAGCGGTGGTGCTCAGGCTCTGGCGGATAAAGGCCGTATCTTGCAGCGAAGCATTGGCGGCGATGGCGGCGGGCAGGTTGGTGTTGTCGATGGAGGCCCAGGTATCCAGACGGGCAATGGTTTCCGGCGCAGCCAGACCGTAACCGATGCGCAGTCCCGCCAGCGCATAGATTTTGGAGAAGGTGCGGGCCACGACCAGGTTTTTCTTGCCAGCCTGTACCAGACGGGCGGCCGAAGCATAACGTGGATCGGTGACATACTCGTGGTAAGCCTCGTCCACGATAAAGAAGACGCGCTCTGGCGCGGAGTTGATCCAGGCTTCGATATCGGCGGCCGGAGTGATGGTCGCTGTCGGGTTGTTCGGGTTGCACAGGTAGACCACGCTGACACCGGCAAACTTCTCGGTGGCTGCGCGCATGGCTTTCAGATCGATTGCCAGCGTATCTTTTTGCAGTTTCACCTTGGTAATGGTGGTGCCCATAGGCTCGGCATAAAGTTCGGCGTAGTTGAATGTCGGGTCCGGGCACACCAGTTGGGTGCCTTTGCCGCAATAGGCATGAATGGCCATCTGGATGACTTCGGAGGAGCCGTTGCCCATCGTGACGTGCTTGTCGCTCAGGCCGTTGCCCTTGGCCAGGGTGCTGATCAGTGCTGCGCGGGCATCATCGGGGTAGCGAAAGGCTGCAGGCAGTTCGTTGATGATGGCAGCCTGTGCCTTGGGTGACATCCCCAGCGAGTTTTCGTTGAAGTTGAGTAGCAAAGGGGTCTTGGCGGAAGGGATGAAGGCTGCGCTGCCCTGTGTGGCGCTCTGAACAGGTGCTGCGATGGCGGCGCGGGAGGCCAGCGTGGAGAGCCCGAGTGCGCCCATAAACAGGCCGGATGATTTAAGCAGTGTGCGGCGATCCATGTTTATCCCCTAATTTCTCAGAAATGGTGTGCGCTTATTCTGAACGGGAATTTATTGGTAGATATTGATACCCATCAAATATTTGATAAAAAGTTCTTCCAAATGAAAGTGTCGCCTTGCATGCGGTACTCCGCACCACACCAGAAGGGGTAGGGCAGCTTTTGCAATAGGGGGAACAGGGTATCAAAGGGCAGCTTTCCGCTACCGGGTGCACCACGCCCCGGGACGTCGGCAAACTGGATGTGGCCGATGCGCGGCCATAAGGCCATCAGTTCGTCCGCCAGTTCCGAACCCATGCGTGCCATATGATAGAGGTCGTATTGCAGCCACAAATTGGGATGATTTACCCTATCCTGCATGCTCAGCATGGCGTGGCTGCTGTCTATCAGGAAGCCAGGCATATCGAAGCGGTTGATCGCCTCGAAGGTGCAGCGTACGCCGATGTCAGCCAGACGACTGGCGGCCAGTTCAAGATTGCCTGCCAGTGTGTCCAGTGCGGCCTCCTGCGTGGTGGCCGCAGCCAGTCGTCCCGGCAGTATATTGACCGCCTCGACGTTCAGTGCTTGTGCCCAGTCGCAAGCCTGTTGCAGTGCGCGGGCAAATTCGGCCTCGCGCCCCGGTGCACCGGCCAGTCCTGCGCCGCCTTGCATCAGGTCACCGGCCGGCGCATTAATCAGTACGCAGCGCAAGTGATGCCGGGCCAGCAGTTGCTGCCATTGTGTCTGCTGCTCGCTGTAGGGAAATTGCACTTCTATCGCATCAAAGCCTGCCTGCGCCACGCGTGCCAGTCGCTCGGCTAAGGGATACTCATTTAGAAGCATGGAAACATTGGCCGAAAGCTTCAGCATGATATCGCGCCATAGCTATTGATCAGTGAGGACAGGTCGGCATCGGCAAAGCCGCTGGCAGCATGGCGCGCCATCAATTCACGCGCGCGCTGTGCCAGCGGCAAGGCTGCATCGCAGCCCTCTGCCAGTGCCAGGGCATTGTCCAGATCCTTAAGCAGGGTCGAGACTTTCCATTGCACCGGCTCGAAGCGACCCTCAGCCATACGCGGCGCCAGAATCTGCAAAGGGAGCGAGTCGGCAAAACCGCCAGCCAGCGCCGGTGCCAGCGCGCGGGCATCAACACCGCTGCGTGTGGCCAGATGGACGGCTTCGGCAGTCAGCAAGGCATTGCTGGCGACAATCAGCTGGTTGCACAGTTTGCTGGTTTGTCCGGCGCCTACCTCGCCCATATGGGTCAGCTTTTGCGCCAGCGGCAAAGTCAGCGGGCGTAGTCGTGCCATATCCTCTTCGCGCCCCCCTGCCATGATAATAAGCCGTCCTTGTTCGGCACCTTGGGTGCCGCCGGAGACCGGGGCATCAACCCAGTGCATGCCGCTTGTCTGGTACAGTTGTCGCGCCATTTCGCGGGTCAGGATGGGCGAGATGCTGGAAAAATCGACCAGCAATTGGTCGCGGCGGCCCGCGCTGGCGATGCCTTGTTCACCGAACACGATGTCTTGCATGGCTGCGCCATCCGATACGCAACACATGATGATGTCTGCGCGGCATGCCGCCGCCGGTGTCGCCACCCACTGTGCATGCGCGGGCAGTGCTAGCTCGGGGCGCGGCGTGCGGTTCCATAACAAGAGTTGATGGCCTGCGGCAGCCAGGCGCCGGCTCATGCGTGAACCCATCAGGCCGAGGCCGAGAAATGCAATGGTCGCCATAGGAAAGTCTGTGATGCGATAGTTGATGTGGGTTATGTTAATCAGGATGGCTGCCAATGTCATTACTTGGCGGATGGCTTCTGTTGTAGCGCTGCTTTCGCTAGAATGCGCTCTTTTTTCGGAGGTCGAGCCATGGCTATGCAGTACGCCGTCCAGCGTTATGCCGCAACCCGCCCATGGGCCAAGCGTGCGGGACAAATCTTCAGCCAGACGCTGAAAATGGAGCAGGCCAGTGAAGAGCTGGCCGAAGTGGCCCGCCGCGAACTGGATCGTGCCGCCCAGGTTTTTCCGGTGCCGGATGCTGCGCGTCATAGCGAGGGTTTGTTGGCCTTGGCGTATGGCTGCTTTGTGCGTGAAGGGCGGGTGATTGTCCATTTTGAGCCGGCGCTGACCGCTGCGCTGGCGTATACCCGCTTGCCATCTAATCTGCCGGATACCTTGGCCTTGCCGGCTCGCGCCTGTTTTGTGCATGTCGAAGGTCTGGGCGGTGCCTGCCTGTATCATGACGAAGCCGATGCCGCGCTGGATCTGGTGTTGATGGGTGACACACTGGGGCTGGATTCCACCTCATGGCTGGTCGAGGCCGAGGCGATTGCATCGCTGCGCATCAGTTATCCGGGTGAATTGGCCGAGCAAATTGCGGCAGTAGATGAGGCCTGGCAGCCTTTGCTGGCGGCGGTAATCAATGGCCTTGCGCTGATGACTCAGCCGCGCGCCAGTCTGGTGCGAACATGGGAAAGTGCCGCGCCGCTAGAGATGGTGGTACAGGCTAATGATGAAACTAGCCACAAAGCCAGACAAAAGGCGCGCAGCACGCTGTTGAAAGAGGGATTTTCCGAAGTGTCGTATTGCCGCGTCGAGGATTTGCCTGCTCTGGACACACCGCAAACCCAGGGTTACTGGCGGCGTCAGGCTTTTGGTGAGGGCAAGGCGCATTCGCGTCTGGTCTGGGTGCTGCCGCGCTAAGGCATGGCGGCTGACGTAAAGGCCGCTGCTCGCGTACAATCATTTCTCCTGTATTGATTCTTTTCCGGGTTTTGTTGATGCTGTTGGCCTTTATTGCGGTGGTGGTGCTAGGCGGTGCGGCGGGTGCCTTCTGGCTGGTGAAAAGCGGACGCCTGCGCCTTGCCAGGCTGCGGGCGCTGAAGCTGCGTGTGTTTGGTTTTATCTATGCGTCGGAAGCGCGTGATCAGCCAGATGACTGGAGTCCGAGGCAGACGCTGCCGCATCCGGTCTCCGGCGCACGGGTCGAGCCGGAGGTCGCACAGGCCGAGGCTTTGCCTGTGCGCGCTGCCGGACAAGCCCCGCTTAACGCCAAGCCTGTGCTGCAGGGCGGGGCAGAGGCTGCCGGAGCTGGCGCAAGGCGCGACTTGCCGGCGGCGGAAATCATTACCACCTTGCCGCGTCATTTGCGCAAGACGCCAGCGCCGGTGCAGGCCAAGCCACGGCGTAGCGATATTCCGGTGATCGGTCTGCAAGACGTGCAGCAAAATATGGCTGAGAGTGCGCGCCGTCAGCGTCTGGCGGCCAGGAACGAGCGCCGGCTTGTCCCTGACGAGACGTTGCCGCTGATTGATCCTGTCAGCGTGCGCGAGAATATCAAGGAGTTGCACCCGCCACGGGCGGTGGTGAAAAAATCATCCTTGCCCTTGGTCGATGTGGTACGGCCGGCTAAAACAGCACCGCCCATCGCGCAGCCTGGGCTCAAGTTAAGCGGCAAGGTGCTGGATGCACCGTTCCGTCCGGCTGCTGAAGTGGTGTCACGGCCGCCCGTTGCCCCAGCGTCCCCGGCGCCAGTCTTTCCTGCGCGCGCACGCGTTGACGTGCCACCAGCGGATGAGACGCCGCTGATGCCGGCCGATGCGCCAGCTTCTTCGCCGTTTGCACCTGTGCCGGTTGCCGAGCCATTTCCAGAGATTGTGCCGGCCGACGCTCCAGTGCAGCTTGAGGGGGTGCCGCCCGTGCAAGAGGCTGTGGCGATTCCGCCAGCGTATCAAGCTGCTGCGCCTGCTGCGCCTGCTGCGGTGTTTGAGCCTGCGGCCATTACGCCGCCAGCCCCTGTCTGCGAGGCGCTCCAAGCGGGCGTCGGAGCCGGGCCTGCCCCTGTTGTGCCTCCTTCTGTCCCGTTGTCTGTTACCCCTTCGGCCCCTGTGCAACAAGCCGATGTGGTGTGGCACCTGATCGAAGATGTATCAGAGCCAGAGTCAATTCCGGCGTCTGCGCCTGCCACGCTGGTGTGGCAGATGCTGGATGAACCGGCTCAGCCGGTAAGTTCTGCGGCTTCGCCTGCCGAAGGCAGTGTCGCACTTGTGCCTGCGGCTCCCGTCCAGAGTACCGCAGTGCGCATGCCTGCTTATCATGCGATTCCCTTGCCTTCTTTGGGTTTGCTGCGTCCGGCCGAAGAAAAGAGCACGGTGTGCAACGAAGAGATGCTGCTGGAACGTGGCATCGTGATCGAGGAGCGCCTGGCCGAATTCAAGGTCAAGGTTTCGGTGGTCGATGCTTATGCAGGCCCAGTGATTACCCGTTATGAAGTCGAACCGGCAGTCGGGGTGCGCGGTAATCAGGTCGTCAACCTGATGAAGGATTTGTCGCGTGCGCTGGGGTTGGCCTCCATTCGCGTGGTGGAAACCATACCCGGCAAGACCTGCATGGGGCTGGAGCTGCCCAACCCGACGCGGCAGATGATACGGCTGTCCGAGATTCTCTCCGCCGATGTTTTTCAGGATTCGCGCTCCAAGCTGACCCTGTGTCTGGGGCAGGATATTACCGGTGCGCCGGTAGTGATGGATCTGGCCAAAGCGCCGCACCTATTGGTGGCAGGTACCACGGGCTCGGGCAAGTCGGTCGGCGTGAACGCCATGATTGCGTCCGTCCTGTATAAAGCGACGCCGGAGGAGGTGCGCTTCATCATGATCGATCCCAAGATGCTGGAGCTGTCGGTTTACAACGATATTCCGCATCTGCTGGCGCCGGTGGTCACCGATATGAAGCTGGCGGCCAATGCGCTGAACTGGTGTGTCGGCGAAATGGACAAGCGCTACCGCCTGATGAGTGCATTGGGTGTGCGTAACCTCGCCGGTTACAACCAGAAAGTGCGCGAGGCCGAGGCGCGTGGCCAGCGTCTGACCAATCCGTTTACCGTGACCCCGGACGACCCGGAACCGCTGGAGCACCTGCCCTTTATCGTGGTTGTGGTGGACGAATTTGCCGACCTGATGATGGTGGCCGGCAAAAAGATCGAAGAGCTGATTGCGCGTCTGGCACAAAAGGCGCGCGCGGCCGGCATCCACCTGATTCTGGCCACCCAGCGCCCGTCGGTGGACGTGATCACCGGCCTGATCAAGGCCAATATTCCGACCCGTATTGCGTTCCAGGTGTCGAGCAAGATAGACAGTCGCACCATCCTCGACCAGATGGGTGCCGAGAGCCTGCTGGGGCAGGGTGATATGCTGTTCCTGCCCCCAGGTACCGGTTACCCGCAGCGCGTGCATGGCGCCTTCGTCACTGACGACGAAGTGCATGCAGTTGTCGAGCATCTCAAGCAATATGGCGAGCCGGACTATATCGACGGTATTTTGACCGGTGAAGCGGTGGCGGATGACGAGTCGCAGGCTGCGGGCGCATCGGCTCAGCGCGCCAGCGAAACCGATCCGCTGTACGACGAGGCGGTCGAGATTGTGCTGCGTACGCGCAAAGCGTCGATCTCGTCGGTGCAGCGCCAGTTGCGTATAGGCTATAACCGGGCGGCGCGCCTGATTGAGGAGATGGAGGCGTCCGGTATTGTGAGTGCGATGGAAAACAACGGCAACCGCACGGTGTTGGTGCCGCAGCGAGAGTTTTAAGCGTACATAAAGAAGCCGGCGGATGCCGGCTTCTTTAGTTTTCAGGTGTGGCGTCCGATGCGGTGGCGTACCGGTAGCGGGCTGATGCGGGGCGGCGAGGATTTGGCTTTGCCCTGACGCGTAAACAACAGGCCGGGCAGGGGACTGCTTGGCGGCTGGTTTTTCATCGCTGAACTCCTGTGTACGATGCGAAGCAGGGGCTTCGCCTTCTTGTTCTGGCACATGCAAGCAGGCAGGGCAAGGCGGACACAAAAAACGCGACACAAGGTCGCGTTAATTGGCTGTACCGATGGCGTTTAGCGCATGGGGCGGCGGCGCGTTTGTTCGCGCTCGCGGATGCGTATCGGGATCAGTTTGGGTGCCGGCTTGCGTGGCAGAGTGAAAAAAAGCACCAAGGCGATGGCCAGTGCCAAGAAAGCTGGAGTCAGCATGTCCATATGGAAGTCCCCTCTATTGGCCTCAGGGCAGTTGCCCTGACTATCTGAGTGTGGGTGCACAATGTGCGCTGTACAAGGGCAAGGCTTGAGTTTATTTGGCTTCCCAGGAGAATACCGGCAGACTCAAGTGCCAGCGCAGCGCCAGCATGCGCAGTGTCACGCCCACTACAAAGCCGGTTGTTATGGTGATGCCCTCCGGAATGCCCAGCTTGCTCATTAACAAATAAGCCAGCGCCACAATAAACGACACGCTGGCATACAGTTCCTGACGGAAGACCACGGGTACACGGTTGCACAGTACGTCACGGATCACGCCGCCGGCGATGCCGGTAATCATGCCGGCCATGATGATGACCGGTTCTGCATACTTCATTTCTAATGCCACGCTACAGCCTATCAGGGTGAAGGCAACCAGTCCCAGTGCATCCAGAAACAGGAAAACTGGTGACAGGCGGTGGATGGTGCGTGCCAGCGGAATCGCGGCCATACCGGCGAACAGTACCAGATAAATGTATTCGGGGTGCTGCGTCCAGCCTATGGGAAAGCGGCCCAGTACGATATCGCGCACGGTGCCGCCACCTAACGCGGTCAAAAAGGCAATGACGGCGACGCCGAAGATATCCATATTGCGCCGGCCTGCCGCCAGGGCGCCGGTCATGGCTTCGGCCGTAATGGCTATCAGGTAGATAATGGTCAGCATGGATGGTGTTCTTGCTTAAATCGCGTGAAATATTTAGAGCCCCAGTCAGGGGGGAGTCGATGGTAGTGTTCGCTTATGGGCAAGTCAACTGCGGAGGCGCGTAATAGTAAGACGCACCGCGACATGGTCAGGAGTCTTGCGAAGAATGCGTGCGCGTCCTCCGTCTGGCGGGTATGTCGTGTTTGCCGGATTTGCAGTTGCGCCTGTTTGGGACAGGTTTGGGGCAGAATAATCCATCTTAATCTGCGTTACCTTGGCCGTCGGACAAAAAAAAACCCACCGTAAACCTTTGTCAATCAAGCCTTGCGGCTGATTTTACTGGGTTTCGGCGGGCTTGAATTTTGGCGGAGGCTGTGAGATTCGAACTCACGGACGGTTTCCCGTCGGCAGTTTTCAAGACTGCTGGTTTAAACCACTCACCCAAACCTCCTAAAGCGTGCTCGATGCATTGCTGATCGAGTTGCGCATAATACCGGATTATCCTGGTATTTGCTAGTGCCTTATGCGTTGGCCGCCAGCATTTCTGCAGCATGTTGGCGGGTTGTTTCGGTGATTTCCTCGCCCCCCAGCATGCGGGCAAGTTCGTTGACCCGCTGGGTTTCGTCAAGCGGGATGATGCGGCTGACGGTGTGGCCAGCGGTCTCTTCCTTAGCCACTTGCCAGTGCGCGTCACCACAGGAGGCGACTTGGGGTAGGTGGGTGATGGCCAGTACCTGATAGTGGCTGCCCAGCTCTTTTAGCAGTTTGCCGACTACCTCGGCCACGCGCCCGCCGATGCCGACATCGACTTCATCGAAAATCAGTGTTGGCACTGCAGCCACCTGACTGATCACGACCTGCATGGACAGGCTGATGCGCGACAATTCTCCGCCGGAGGCGACCTTCGCAAGTGGCCTGAGTGTGCTGCCGGCGTTAGCTGCTACTAGATATTCGATCGACTCCAGTCCGTGGGCGGTTGGTTCGGCCAGCGCGGCCAGTTCGATGGCAAAGCGGGCACCGCCCATGGCCAGACGCTGCATTTCGCCGGCGATGCGGGTAGACAGCTCGCCGGCTGCCTGGCGGCGCTTGGCGGACAGGGCTTCAGCTTGCGTACGATAGCGTGCCAGCGCGCTTGCTTCGGCGAGTGTCAGCGCCTCCTGATCGGTGCTGGCTTCCAGTGCGGCCAGTTGGCGCTGCCAGTCGGCCAGCTTTTCCGCCAGATCCTGCGGCTGGCTACGGTATTTGCGTGCCACGCTGATCAGGGTGTCGATGCGGCTTTCGATGCGCGCCAGCTCTGCCGGGTCTTCGTCCAAGTCCGAGGCGTAGTCGCGCAGGCTGTAGACGACTTCCCTGAGTTCGGCGTCGACCGAATCCAGCAGGGCCAGCGTTTCGGCCAGGCGCGGGTCGACGCCGGCCAGTCTGGATAGCCGGCTTTGTACTTGGGTCAGGATGGACAGGCAGTTGCCGTCAATCTCGGACAGGGCGTCCACCGCGTGCTGGGCGCTTTGTGCCAGTTCGACCGCATTGGCCAGGCGCGAGTGTTGCTGGTTGAGCGGGTGCCACTCGTCGGGCTGCAGGTTCAGCTCACTTAATTCGCCTATCTGCCACGTCAGCCGCTCGCGTTCGACTTCCGATTCGCGACTCATGCGCTCGGCCTCTTCGCGGGCGCGGCGCGCGCTTTGCCAGTCCTGCCATGCTGCCTGAACGTCGCGTGCGAGTGAGGTCGAACCGGCATAGGCGTCGAGCAGGCCACGTTGCATATCGGGGCGCACCAGCGATTGGTGTGCATGCTGGCCATGAATATCAACCAGATAGTCACCGATTTCCCTAAGTTGGGCGAGGGTGGCAATCTGACCGTTGATAAAGCTTTTGGAGCGGCCGTTTTTATCCAGGCTGCGGCGTAGCTGCAGTTCGCCCTCGTCACCGGCCAGATCGTTGCTGGTCAGCCAGAGTCCCAGTTCGGGCAGGCGTGAAATGTCGAAGACGGCCGACAATTCGGCCCGGTCGGCACCGCTACGCACTTGTGCGCCTTCGGCTCGGTCGCCCAGTAACAGGCCCAAGGCATCGAGGATAATGGATTTGCCTGCACCGGTTTCACCAGTGAGTACGGTAAAGCCGTGGTCGAATTCCAGCGTTAAGGCATCGACAATGACAAAGTCGCGGACGGAGAGCGATAGCAGCATGTTGTCTTCTGTATAGGGTTAGAGCAGGCGTTCGCCCCAGTGCAGCTTGTGGCGCAGCATGTCGTAGTAGTTGTATCCGGCCGGATGCAGGATGCGCAGCGGGTTGCGGTAGCGGCGCACAATGACGCGATCCATTTCCATCAGGTCGCAGTGCGACTGGCCGTCAAAGTGCGCACGGGCATCCAGGCCGCGGGTTAGCATGAATTCGACTTCGCAGCTGTCGGAGACCGCAATCGGGCGGTTGCTCATCGATTGCGGGCAGATGGGCACCAGTGCGATGGCTTGCAGCGTCGGGTGCAGGATAGGGCCGCCCGAGGCTAGCGAGTAGGCCGTCGAACCGGTGGGGGTGCTAATGATCAGACCATCCGAGCGCTGGCTGTAGACGAACTGGTTATCGATAAAGACTTCAAACTCTATCATCGAGCCCAGACCGCCACGGCTGATCACAATATCGTTCAGTGCCAGCGCACTGACTACTTCGGCATCTTCGCGCAGTACTGAGGCAGTCAGTAAAATACGGTCTTCGGGGATAAAGTCGCCGGCGAGGATGGCATCGACGGCCCCCAGCATTTCATGCAAGGGGATGTCGGCCATAAAGCCCAGCCGCCCCTGATTGATACCGACCAGTGGTACGCGATAGGGCGCGAGCAGGCGCGCGACTGCCAGCATGGTTCCATCGCCGCCCAGCACAATGGCGATATCGGCCAGTTTGCCGATATCGCTGCGCTCAACGATCTGGTGCGGGCCGGCCTCGTCAGCATTGGCGCTGTCACTGTCTATTAAGACCCCTATGCCTTGGGCGGCCAGATGATCGGCCAGCAGGCGCAGCGAGGTGACAATTTGCGGTTTGCTGTGACGGGCAAACAGCCCGACCTTCTTGAATAGGCAAGTCATGACTGAATCTTACCGTGTTGTGGGCTATCTGCCAAAACGCTTATGGAATAGTTTGCGCACGAGAAGCCTCCAGTGCGCATAGATAAAAGCGGATCAGCTCGGCCAGTGTACTGACGCCCAGCTTGGAAAACAGGCTGGATCTATGGGTTTCCACCGTGCGTGGCGAGACATCGAGCAGCTTGCCTATCTCTTTGCTGGACAAACCTTCCGCCACCATGTCGAGCACTGCGCGCTCGCGTTCGCTGATGCGGGCGAGACGATTCGCTACCTCCTGTGTGGCGGCTTTCTTTTCCTGCCTCTGTATGCTTTGACGGATGGCGCGGCGTACGCTGTCCATGAGCTGGCGTTTGTCTATCGGCTTGCTGATAAAATCGATGGCACCACGCCTGAAGGCGCGGGCGCATTGCTCGACATCGCCGTGGCCGGTGATAAAGATGAGCGGTAGCTGGCTATCCAGTTGCTTGAGTTTTTCCTGCAAGGCCAGGCCGGACAGATGAGGCATGCGGATGTCGAGTATCAGGCAGCCGATGTCGTTCTTGGTGGGTGCTTGCAAAAAGGCAAGGGCATCTGCATAAGCTTCGACATGACTGCCATGGCTCTCTAGCAGTAATGCGAGCGAGTCGCGAATGGCCGGGTCGTCATCAACCAGGTAGATCGTAGGTGTAATCTTGCTCATGTGCGGCTTTTCTTTGGGGCTCGGCATGGGGGATAACGGGTAGTTCGAAGCAAAATAGCGCGCCACCATCGGGATGGTTGCTGGCATATATATTGCCATCAAACGATTCGATCAGCGATTGGCTGATGGTCAGCCCCAGACCTATGCCTTGGTGTTTGAGACTGAAAAACGGGGTGAAAATATTGGGTAGTTCTTCGGCGGGAATACCCGGGCCGTTGTCTTGTACCTGCACACAGATGCGCGCGTTCAGTACATGGCTACGGATGTTTAAATGGCCCTGTGTGGCCGGCATGGCTTCGATGGCGTTGCGTACCAGATTGAATAGCACTTGTTCGAGCTGGATGCTGTCGGCGATAACGTGCGGCAGTGCCGGCTCCAGATGGGTGCTTAAACGGATGTGCTTGCCGGCAAGCTCGCCGGACGCCAGTAGCAGTGTATTGCGTATCACTTGATTGATATCGACCGGGGAGAGCGCGGTGCGCTGGCGGGTCGCCAGATTGCGCAGGCCGCGTATGATGTGGCCGGCTCTTTGTGCTTGCTGGACACTGCCTTGCAAGGCGCGCTGCAGCAAAGCCAGATCCGGTTCTTCATCTTCGAGCAGGGTCAGCGCGGCCTCGTTGTAGCTGGCTATCGCCGATAGTGGCTGGTTGATTTCATGGGCCATGCCGGATGCCATTTCACCCATATTGGTGATCCGCGCTGCCTTTGCATACTCGTTGGCATGTTGTTTGAGCCGCTCTTCGCGGTGCAGGATGGACGCGGCTAGCCGGGCCCTTAAGGGCGCCATGTCGCGGATCGCCAGTACCACGCCCAGTTTTTCACCATGTTTTCCTGTCAGTGGCGACAGAGTTCCCTCGATATACTGGTGCTGGTTGTTGTTGCCGATCAGGTGGCAGTGCTGGGGCAGGTTGATATCCTGTTGCAGCTCCAGGCACAACTCGACCGGGTCAAGCATCGCTTCGGTTTCAAGCTCGTAATGTAGTTGCAGTGCATGAGACAGGCGGTGATCGCGCACCTCATCCAGCGTTTTGCGGGTGAGAGCGGCCGCCTTGGGGTTCATGTATTTGATGGTCTGGTGCTGATCGATCACGATCACTGCATCGTTGATGGCTTGCAAGGTAACGATAGCCTGTTCTCGCTCCTTGCTCAGGTCGCGTGACATTTCATCGTGAAGGTGTTGTTTGCGCCGCTGGGTGGCGGCCACAAGCAGTAGCAGATAGCACAGTAGTGCTGATATGGCAGGCAGCAGCAGGAAAATAGTGGCGTTGAGATTGCCCAGCCTGAGCGTCTCGCTTACCTCCAGTTCATAGGGGAAGTAGGCGTGATGGATGCGCAAGCGGGTATGGAACTGTGGCAAGAACCAGTTGCTTAGCTTGTTGTGATCAACAGGATTTTGCCTGCTGTCGATATCGTCACTTTGATCGCGGCTGCCTATCCGGCGCAGGCGGATATTGAGGTAGGTGGTGTTTTGCAGCTGCTCGTGCCGCAATAACTGGTCTGCGGTGATAGCGAGCAGGACAATGCCGGTAACTTCTTGTTGTGCCGGCGCAGGCGTTTCTTTGCTTTTTGCCGCGTAAACGGCCTGGATATAGGCCAGACCCATGTGGCCATTACTTAAGGTGAATGGCGGTGAGACTTCTATTTTTCCGCTGTGGATGGCTTGACGGATGGTGGAGCCGAGCAGAGGCGAATTTAACAGATCCAGACCTATCATATAGCGCGCCATATAGTTGTCATAAGGCTCGGCCATGGTCAGGGGAAGATACATCTCGCGGGTTGCTGCTTTACTCCAGTATGGCCACTGCCGCCAGTAATCGGGGTGGCCGGGTGCCGGGTTTGCCGGATTGCTGAAGTCCCGTATGGTGACGGTTTTGCCGTAAAGCAGGCTTTGTGTCGCTTCGTAGCGGCTGCGTTGCCCGGTTTTTATGATAGGTTGGTAACCCATCATGTAGACAAAGGGGTAATGTGCCTGCATGTAACTGGCGTAGCGTGAGATGGCGGTTCGGCCAAAGTCACCGCGAGCGCGGGCACCTTCTCCCAGATTGAAAATCATGCTTTCACTGGTTTTAAGCCGTTCCTCCATGGTCTGTTTGAGATGGAGGGCGCTGGCTTGAAACCATTCATGATGGCGTTTGATGCCTAAATAAACGGCAATGCCCAGCAGTGTCAGTGTCAGCAAGAGCCAGACGGCGATATAACTCAGGCGCAAACGCAAAGGTAGGGCGGCGATGAGTTGGTGCTGGGTTTTCAGTAAAGACAAGAGGCTGGACATAGGTAAGGGGCTGGGGGTGTGTCTTTGCCTGGGGTCGGATGGAAAGGGCGGTGCGAAAACCATTTGGCTTGCACGGCTGTAAGGTGGCTGCGCCAAGAGCGCAGCTTAGTATCCGGTTTTAATCCTGAGCCAGTTTATCGGCGTACAGGTGAAAAATTTTGGCCAATTTGGGCTGGATAACGGCTTGGCAATAAGGTGTATCGCCATGGCGGGCGTAATAGGCGTGGTGCGCGGTTTCTGCCGGCCAGAATTCTTGGGCCGGCTCTACCTGGGTGACGATAGGCGTGCCAGCGTAGTACGCCTGCTGTGCGTGGCGAATGCATTCGTGGGCACTTGTCGTCTGCGCAGCGTCTTGCGTGAAAATGGCTGAGCGGTATTGACTGCCGATATCGTTGCCTTGACGGTTAAGCTGGGTAGGGTCGTGGCTGGCAAAAAAGATATCGAGCAAAACGGGAAAAGGCAGGATGTTTTCATCAAAATGGATGCGTACCGCTTCCGCGTGGCCGGTCTGGCCAGTGCAGACCTGCGCATAGTCCGGCTTGGGTGTATGGCCGCCGCTATAGCCCGGTTCTACCTGGCTTACCCCCTTGAGGCGGCTAAATACGGCTTCGGTGCACCAGAAGCACCCACCTGCCAGAATGGCGATCGCCATGGTTTTTTCCTCGGTTTTTGATCGGTTCATGTCGTGTTAACACAAACGGGCAAAGCGCGGGATGCTGACCCCGTCAATGATGACATCTTCGAAAAACATGGTGTAAGGGCGGACCCATAGGCCGCCTTCGCCATACAGTGGCCGGTATAAAACCAGCCATTCTTCGGTCTCCGAGTGGCATACGAGATCAATGACCTCGTAGTCATGGCCTTTGTAGTGGCGGTAACGGCCGGGCGTGAGTTCGGGTTTGGCAAGCATCGGGTTTAACTCCAGAAGCGGGAGAGCAGGTGTATATGTCGAGCGCTGATTTGTGGCACCGTGGGGCGCTTGATCCGGTACGGGGTCTTATCGGTTTGAATCCGCTGTTTGGGGTGTGCAGGCAGCGCCACGCGCGGCGCTTGCAGATTATCGGTGCGCTCGACCACGATGGCAATCGTGCCGTTATCCAGTTCGACAAATTCGCCGGGCGGAAAGATGCCCAAGGTGCGTATCAGCAGGGTCATCAGGTTCGGGTCGATTTGCTGGTTCTTATTCTGGTACAGCATGGATAGTGCCTGTTGTGCCGGCATCGGGTTGCGGTAGCTTCTGGGCATGAGCTTGGAGCAGGTCATGTCGACGATGTGCAGCAGATGTGCATGTCCGGCAATATCTGCCGTCTGCAGACGGAAAGGGTAGCCACTGCCATTCCATTGCTCGTGATGCATCAATATCGTTTCATGCCAGAGCGGGTCGGTAATGCCCATCTCCCGTATCAGGGCGGAACTTAGCAGCGGATGGAGTTTGATCAGTTGCTGCTGTGCCGTGGTGGGTGGGGCGGCCTGCCGTGCCATTTGATCCTGAGTCGCTGCGATGCCGATATTCATGGTGAGCGCCGCGCAGACTAAGGACTGGAGAGTACTTTCGTCCAGCGATTGCGCTTTGCCGAGTAAATGAGCCAAGGTGGCCGCGTTGATGGCATGGCGCGGGGTGTAATGCTCATAAGGTGAAAGCAGGATGCTGGCGATACAGGCATCGGCTTGCAGGTCTATTAACTGGCCTAATTCGCTGGCAATGGCGCGCAACTCCACATTAGGGGTGTGGCAATCAAGTGGTGTATACAGCAATGGCAGCAAGCGCCCTTCCAGTCGGGACAGTACGGCAAAAGCCGAGCCGGTCTGGTTGTGATCGCTCTGGGTGCATGCCGGCAGGACGAGCGCGGCGTACTCGTCGCGCTGTCGGGGGCTCAGGCGAAAAATATTATCGCCATCTTCGCATAGGCGGTTGCGGGCAAAGAGTGAGTCCGGCAGTGTCAGGGCTGGCATCAGGCAAACCACATGGTGGGGATGGGGTGATTATACCGTGGGGCTTTTGTATTCGTACGGATAGTGTAATCGTATACGGTTAAACCCGCCTTGAACGGGGACATTTGTTGCATGCTTCGTTAGAATTGTGGCTTTTATCAGGGGGTGCCATGGCTATTGTACTGGCTCCGATGGAAGGCATCGTTGACGAAGTGATGCGCGATGTCCTGACCGGCATCGGCGGTATCGACTTGTGCGTGTCCGAGTTTATCCGCGTCACCGATACGCTGCTTCCGCTTAAAACCTTCCAGCGCCATGCACCTGAGCTGTTTCAGAGTGGTCATACGCGTTCCGGTGTGCCTTTGCGTGTGCAATTGCTGGGGTCGGAGCCGCAGGCGCTGGCGCATAATGCCCTGCGCCTGGTCGAGTATGGTGCCAAGGTCGTAGACCTGAATTTCGGCTGCCCGGCGCCGACGGTCAACCGCCACGGTGGCGGTGCGGCCTTGCTGAAACAGCCGGATCTGATGCATGAAATTGTCAGCACCGTGCGTGCGGCCTTGCCTGAAACCGTGTTGTTGACAGCCAAGATGCGGCTGGGCTTCGAGGATACCTCGTTGACGCTCGCGTGTGCCGAGGCGCTGGCCAGTGGCGGTGTGAGCGAATTGACGGTGCATGCCCGTACCAAGGTTGAGGGTTATCGGCCGCCGGCACACTGGGAATGGCTGGCGCGCATTCGTGAACATGTATCGGTGCCGGTGGTGGCCAATGGCGAAGTCTGGACACTGGACGATTATCTGGCGATACGCGAAGTCAGTGGCTGCAACACCGTGATGATAGGTCGCGGCTTGTTGGCAGCACCCGATCTGGCACGGCGCATCGCGCATTACCACGCAACCGGTGAAAAATGTCCGCCCGCGTCTTGGGCGCAGGCGATGGTCTGGGTGCTGGATTTTTATGCCCAGTGTCGCGCGAGGGGAGAAGGTACGCCTTACCCTGTCAGCCGTATCAAGCAGTGGCTGCCGCAAATGAAGCGCAGCTATCCCGAAGCCGAAGTCTTGTTTGCCGCCATCCGCAAGCTGACCCTGGCGGCAGATATTCAGGCTGTTTTGGATGCAGAAGTACGTCGCTGACTCAGTATTTCTACGGATAGATATTGATTGGTCGGTGCATTATTATAGCAACGCATTCAGATTATTCTAGTTTGGATGGGCCGGTGCCCTCAGCGTCGGTCGTTGCACCTCCTCAATAGCAAATGGCCCCCTTCATGTTTGAAGGGGGATTTTTTTGCCCTGCATCAAGCCAGCCGGAAGCGGCCATGGCGTCGCCGCCGATTACCGTGATAAAGTAAATACTTATTTACCAAACCGGTGTGTCGCCTTCCACCGGTGTCCAGTCAATCAGGAAGGAAATGCCGCGTGACCAAGATTGCAGAACTTGCGCCGACCGAAGTCTGGGAGCACTTCCAGACACTATGTGAAATCCCGCGACCGTCCAAGCATGAAGAAGCCTTGCGCGACTATCTTAAAGGCTGGGCCGAGTTGCGCGGTCTGGCGACCCGGCTTGACAGTGCCGGTAACCTGATTATCCGCAAGCCGGCCACGGCGGGCTTTGAAAACCGTCAGGGTGTGGTGCTGCAAAGCCATCTGGATATGGTGTGCCAGGCGAATGCCGATACGGTGCACGACTTTTTCAAAGATCCTATCCGCCCGGTACTGAAGGATGGCTGGCTGGTGGCCGAAAATACTACGCTGGGCGCGGATAATGGCATCGGTGTGGCGCTGGCGCTGGCTGTGCTGCAAAGTGACGATATCGCACACGGCCCGGTCGAGGCGCTGTTGACGGTCGATGAAGAGGCTGGCATGGGCGGCGCGCTGGGGCTGGAGCCCGGTTTGCTGCAGGGCGAATTGCTGATCAATATCGACACCGAAGAGTGGGGTGATTTTTATCTGGGCTGTGCCGGTGGCGAGGATGTGAATGTCCGTGCTGCTTATGCCATCGAAGCCATGCCGGCCAATCACCGTGTATTACGTCTGGGTATCAAGGGCTTGAAGGGTGGCCATTCCGGCTGTGACATCCATCTGGGTCGTGGCAATGCGATCAAGAGCCTGCTGCGCCTGATTAAAGCGCTGGAGGCCGAGTTTGAATTGCGGCTGGTGTCGTTTGATGGCGGTACCGCACGCAATGCGCTGGCGCGTGAAGCTGCTGCCGTCGTGGCGCTGCCGGCTGACAAGCAGGCACAACTGGAACAGCGTCTGGCCGAGTTCGAGAGCCTGCTGCAGTTCGAGCTTTATGGTGTGGACGAGGGCGTGCGCGTCGTGTACGAAACCGCTAGCGCGGAGGGTGTGATGGCCGCCGCCGATCAGGCGCGCTTGTTGTCGGCATTGCATGCGGCTCCACACGGGGTCAAGCGTATGAGTCAGCGCGTGACTGGCGTAGTGGAAACCTCGAATAATCTGGGTGTAGTGCAGATCAAAGATGGCGTGCTGTTTGCCAACTTGATGGTGCGCTCCTTGCTCGAGTCGGGCACCCAGATGCTGGCCGATGAAATCGTCAGCCTGTTTAGCTTGGCAAAATGCGACATCCAGCGCGAAGGCAAGTATCCGGGCTGGGCACCTAATCCGGATTCGGCCCTGCTGGCACTGTTCCGTCAGGTGTATGCACGCGAGTTTGGTGGGGAGAGCGGGGTCAAGGTGATCCATGCCGGGCTGGAGTGCGGCCTGATCGGCTCCAAGTACCCGCAGATGGATATGGTGTCCTTCGGTCCTGATATCCAGGGCGCGCATGCGCCGGGAGAACGGGTGAATGTTGAGTCGGTTGCCAAGGTCTGGGATTTGCTCAAGGCCGTCTTGCAGGCGGTGCCTGTTAAAAACTGATATAGCCTGATTTTTGGCTATCAATGCCCCGCCTTGTGCGGGGCATTTTGCATGCTGCGCACGCATTGGCAGGGCGTTATGGCAGGCTGGTGATGTGTGTTTGCATTAGTCAAAGCTGTTATATGGGCGTTTTTTGTGCAAAAAGGCGGTGGCTTTGATCTGGGTCAAGTAAATCTGTAAACCTGCGTCGCATAGGTGAAGTGGGTATTTTGACAAGGCAATGTAGAATCGCTCAAAACCACTAAAACAACTCCGCTACAGCAAGCAAGGAAAGCAGATGATGAATACGGTCAGTCGCGCCACTTTTGATCAGGTGATGGTGCCTAATTACGGTCCTGCCGCGTTTATTCCGGTGCGTGGATCGGGTTCGCGGGTGTGGGACCAGTCGGGCCGCGAATACGTGGACTTTGCCGGCGGGATTGCCGTCAATGCGCTGGGACATTGCCATCCGGAGTTGGTGGCAACGCTGACCGAGCAAGCCGGCAAGCTGTGGCATGTGTCCAATGTGTTCACCAACGAACCGGCACTGGAACTGGCCAGCTTGCTGACCGAACTGACCTTTGCCGAGCGTGTATTCTTCTGCAACTCGGGTGCCGAGGCTAACGAGGCTGCTTTCAAACTGGCGCGCAAGTATGCTGCCGATCATTTCAGTTCCGACAAGAACCAAATCCTGTCGTGCAAGAACTCCTTCCATGGCCGCACGCTGTTTACCGTCAGCGTCGGTGGTCAGCCCAAATACACCGAAGGCTTTGCACCGGTACCGGCCGGCATTGATCATTTCGAATTCAATAATATTGATTCGCTCAAAGCGGCTATCTCGGACAAGACCTGTGCGGTGGTGATCGAACCGGTGCAGGGCGAGGGCGGGGTATTGCCAGCCGATCCGGCCTTCCTTGCCGCCGCGCGCGAACTGTGCGACCAGCATGGCGCACTGCTGATTTTTGACGAAGTCCAGACCGGTGCCGGCCGCTCCGGTTCGCTGTTTGCCTATATGGAATATGGCGTGACGCCGGATATTCTGTCCTCTGCCAAGTCACTGGGCGGCGGTTTCCCAATCGGCGCGATGCTGACCACGGAAAAAGTGGCGCAAAGCTTCGGTATCGGCACCCACGGTTCGACCTATGGCGGCAATCCGCTGGCCTGTGCCGTGGCCAGAAAAGTCATCGAAATCGTCTCTTCGCCCGAAGTGCTGGCGGGGGTACGGGCCAAACATGCGCGCTTCGTTGCCGGCATCGAGGCAATCAATGCCAAATATCCGCTCTTCAAGGAAGTGCGCGGCATGGGCTTGTTGCTCGGTTGCGTGCTGAACGATGCGTATGCCGGCCGCGCCAAGGATGTGCTCAAAGCCGCAGAAGCCCAAGGCCTGATGTTGCTGGTGGCCGGGCTGAGCGTGGTGCGTCTGGCACCGAGTCTGGTCATTGATGACGCCGATATCGAAGAGGGCCTGAAGCGCTTCGAGGCCGCATTGGCGACGCTCACCGCTTAAATCGAATGAACGGGGTGTTGCCCACCCCGTTTTCTTCCCCTCACGACAGAATTTGATGCCCGTCGCCAGACAGGCAGGCCGGTGTACGCCTGTTGCACCGGTTTTACCCGGGAGAAGTGGATGTTGATCGTACGCCCCGTCAGGATTTCCGACCTGCCCGCCATTGAGCGCCTGGCTCTTGCCAGCGGCGTTGGTGTGACCAGCTTGCCTGCCAACCGGGAAAAGCTGTTTGAAAAACTGCAACGCTCCATCTCGTCATTCGAGAGCGAAGCCATCGCCGATATCGATGCCGGTAATGATTACTACATGCTGGTGCTGGAGGAGGATGGCGTCGTCTTGGGTGCCGCCGCGATTGCGAGTACCGCCGGTTTTGACGAGCCGTTTTATACCTATCGCAACGAAACGCTGGTGCACGCTTCGCGGGCGCTCAAGGTAAACAACCGCATCCATGCGCTGACCATGTGCCATGACCTGACCGGCATGGTGCAGCTGTGTGGTTTCTTTTGCGAGCATCCGTCGCAGCCCTATGCCGCCGAGTTGTTGTCACGGGCGCGTCTGATGTTTCTGGCCGGGCAGCGACAGCATTTCGGCCGGCGCATCATTGCCGAAATGCTGGGTGTGCATGATGTCGCCGGCCAGTCTCCGTTCTGGGATGCCATCGGCCGGCGCTTCTTTAATATGGACTTCCCGCAGGTCGAACAGGCATTTGCCGAGCATAGCAAGACCTTTGTCGCGGAATTGATGCCTCCCTACCCGATCTATGTGCCTTTGCTGCCGGATGCGGCACAGCATGCCATCGGTCAGGTGCATCCTGCCTTCGAACAGCCTTGCCGCATTCTGACGCGCGAAGGGTTCGAGGCCGATCAGTATCTGGATATTTTTGATGGCGGCGCGGTGCTGACCGCCGAGATCGACCGTCTGTTTACCCTGAACAATAGCGATTGCATGCCGGTAGAGATCAGTGCCAGCCTGCCGGATAGCGCAGAGGACATGCTGCTATCCAATACGCTGTGCAGCGAGTTCCGTAGTGCCGTGGGTAAAGTGGCTGTGGTCGATGGTGTGGCCTGGCTGAACCCTGATGTCGCGCGAGCGCTCGATCTGGCCTGCGGCCAGAGCGTACGTATCAGCCCCTTGCAAGGCGAATAAGGAGAATTGCCATGATGTTCATTCGCCCCATACGTTTTCAGGATCTGGATGGCCTGATGGAGCTGGCGCGTAGCGCCGGCGTTGGCCTGACTTCGCTGCCGGTCAATGAAGAGCGCCTGACCCGGCGCATTAGCCGTTCCATGCTGAGCTTTGCCGGTGATCTGGAACGTGCCGACCAAGGCTATGTTTTCGTGCTGGAAGATGGCAAGACCGGTCGCATTGGCGGTATCTGTGCGCTGGAAGCCGCCGTTGGCCTGAAAGAGCCATGGTACAACTATCGTGTTGGCACCATGGTGCATGCTTCAGAAGAGCTGGGGGTCTATACCCGGCACGATACCTTGTTCCTGTCGCATGACCATACCGGTTACAGCGAACTATGCACCTTGTTCCTGCATCCGGATTACCGCGTCAATCGTAATGGCAGTCTGCTGTCCAAGAGTCGCTTCCTGTTTCTTGCCCAGTTTGCCCATTTGTTCGGCAAAATTACCGTCGCCGAAATGCGTGGCGTATCCGATGCCGAGGGACGTTCGCCGTTCTGGGAGGCGCTGGGCCGGCACTTTTTCTCTATCGACTTTGCCAAGGCCGACTATCTGACCGGTATCGGGCAGAAGGCTTTTGTTGCTGAACTGATGCCCAAGCATCCGGTTTATATCGACTTCCTTACGCCGGAAGCGCAGGCCGTGGTCGGCAAAACACATGAAAACACCCGTCCGGCGGTGGCCATGCTGGAAGCCGAAGGTTTCCGCTATGAGGGCTATGTCGATATTTTCGATGCCGGTCCGACCGTGCAGGCTTACACCCAGGATATTCGTGCGGTGAAAGAGAGTCAGCTTCTGAGTGTGGTGCTGGCTGACCCGCTACCCGAGGGCGAACATCCGCATGTCTTGGTTGCCAATACCAGCCTTTCCGGCTTCCGTGTGGTGATGGGGCAATTCCCTCAGGATGGGACGTCGGTACTGTTGACGCCGCAAGCCGTGCAGGCGCTGGAAGTGAGCGAGGGAGATTTCGTGCGCTGCGTTCCTGTTAATCCAACCGAGAAAATCGTATGAGCACCTTGTGTATTGCGGGTCAATGGCTATCTGGCGCCGGCGAAAACATGAGCAAGACCGATCCTGCCTGTGGCGAAATGCTGTGGCAGGGGCGCTCAGCCAGTGCAGGGCAGGTGGATGCGGCTGTTGCCGCTGCGCGTACGGCCTTTGTGCCATGGGCACGTTTGTCGCTGGATGCCCGCCTTGCCGTGGTGCGCCGTTTTGGCGAATGCCTGCTGGCGAAGCGTGATGTGCTGGCCAGCGTGATTGCGCGCGAAACCGGCAAGCCGCGTTGGGAAGCATTGACCGAAGTGACCACCATGGCCAACAAGGTGGAGATCTCGGTCAAATCCTATCTGGAGCGCACCGGCGAGCGCGCCGCCGCCATGGGCGATGCGCAAGCGGTGTTGCGCCACAAGCCACATGGCGTGGTGGCCGTGTTCGGTCCCTATAATTTCCCTGGCCACTTGCCCAATGGCCATATCGTGCCGGCACTGATTGCCGGCAACACGGTGGTGTTCAAACCGTCCGAGCTGACCCCGTGGACGGCTGAAGTCACCGTCCAGCTGGGGCTGGAGGCGGGCTTGCCGGCAGGCGTACTTAATCTGGTGCAGGGCGCGCGGGAAACCGGTATTGCGCTGGCCGGGCACGCCGGCATTGATGGCCTGTTCTTTACCGGCAGTTCTGCGACCGGTGGCGTGCTGCATCGCCAGTTTGCCGGCCATCCCGACAAGATCCTGGCGCTGGAGATGGGTGGCAATAATCCGCTGATCGTGACCGAAGTCGCCGAGCGCGATGCGGCCGTTCATCATGTGATCCAGTCTGCCTTTATCTCTGCCGGTCAGCGTTGCACCTGTGCGCGACGCCTGCTGGTGCCGGTCGGGGCATGGGGCGATGCTTTTGTTTCACGCCTGGTCGATGTCAGCCGCGACATCGTGGTCGGACGCTGGGACGCTGAGCCGCAGCCATTTATGGGGGCGCTGGTGTCTAATGCGGCGGCCGATGCGCTGTTGCTGGCACAAGACGCATTGCAGTCTATGGGCGGCAAGGTCTTGCTTGCCATGCGCCGTCTGGAAGAGGGTGCTGCCCTGTTGACCCCTGGCATTATCGATGTCAGTGGTGTCAGCAACCGGCCGGATGAAGAGTATTTTGGCCCCCTGCTGCAAATCATCCGCTATCGCGATTTTGACGAAGCGATTGCGGTGGCCAACGATACCCGCTTTGGTCTGGCTGGCGGGGTGCTGTCCGATGACAGGGCGAGCTACGAGCGTTATCTGCTGGAGAGCCGCGCCGGGGTGGTGAACTGGAACAAGCCGCTGACCGGGGCTTCCAGTGCCGCACCATTTGGGGGCGTCGGCGCATCGGGCAACCATAGGGCCAGTGCCTATTATGCGGCGGATTACTGCGCCTGGCCGGTGGCGTCGCTGGAGTGCGAGTCTTTGCTGTTGCCGGCGCAAATCTCCCCGGGTCTGCATTTTTAACCCTGATCATCTGTGGCACATTTTTTGCAAACCCGGTTCGTCCGGGTTTTTTGCAAGATAGGGCCTGGTTTGGAGAGTGCTTGTTAATTAATAGGCATGAGTTTTTGCGCTGACCTGTGATGGATGGCAGGGCAAGGGCCGCTTGGGCGGGGGTGTCAGGCATGGAAAGGGTGCAGCTTTGCTGCGTGTGGCTAAATGCGTAGTGTATGTGCGATAAAAAACGCCGTGTTTTCAATGGCTTGTGCGCTGTTTTTTCTGTTGAAAAAATAGCCTTTACGAACATGTATTCTGCATTGACAGTCGATTGTAGACAAACGCATAATCCAGCCGTGTTTGACACATTTTGAACATAAAGTTGTGCTAAGGCACGATACGTGGGTGGAATATAAGAGGCTATAGCCCAATCCGCCGACTGGTAGCTCAATCAAAGGGGAGTCCTCATCGTGGACATTTTTCTGCAACAAATCCTTAACGGCCTGGTGCTGGGCAGTATTTATGCCCTGATCGCACTGGGTTACACCATGGTGTACGGCATCATGGGGCTGATCAACTTTGCGCACGGGGAAGTGGTGATGGTCGGCGGCATGGTCACGGTGACCGTGGTGTCCGCCCTCTTGGGCATGGGTATCAACTTGCCTGCCCTGGCTCTGATCCTGATCGGGGTGATGGTGGCGATTCCGGCCTGCATGTTGCTGGGCTTTACCATCGAGCGCGTCGCCTACCGGCCTTTGCGCAATGCGCCGCGTCTGGCACCGCTGATTACCGCAATCGGTGTTTCCATCGTATTGCAGCAGCTGGCCATTCTGGTCTGGGGCCGCAACTACATCCCGTTCCCGCCCATCCTCGATCATGACGTGGTCGAGATCTTCGGCGCCAGCATTACCAAGCTGCAAGTGAGCATTGTGGTGCTGTGCTTTGTCATCATGACGGCGCTGCTGGTGGTGGTGGAAAAGACCAAGCTGGGTCGCGCCATGCGTGCCACCAGCCAGAATCCGGCGGTCGCGGGCTTGATGGGGGTGAATGTGAATACCATCATCTCGACCACCTTTGTCATCGGTTCGGCGCTGGGTGCGATTGCCGGCCTCATGGTGGCCACCAACTATGAGCAGGTCCATTACTACATGGGCTTTATGATCGGCCTGAAGGCCTTTACCGCTGCGGTGCTGGGCGGGATCGGCAATCTGGGCGGTGCTGTCGCTGGCGGCATCTTGCTGGGCATTATCGAAAGTCTGGGTGCCGGTTATATCGGGGACCTGACCGGTGGCTTCCTTGGCTCGCATTATCAGGACATCTTTGCCTTTATGGTGCTGATTGCGGTACTGATTTTCCGTCCGTCCGGCCTGATGGGCGAAAAAATGGCCGATCGCGCCTGATACAAGGGGAAGCATAATGACTGTTTCAGTTACAACAACGCCTCCGGCCAACGGCAAGAAAGTCTTGGGCTTTCTGGCCTCGGCCATCATTCTGGCCATTCTGCCTTTTGTTGTCGGCAATGCCTTCGGCAACTCGTGGGTACGTACGCTGGACTTTGCCCTGCTGTATGTGATGCTGGCACTGGGTCTGAATATCGTCGTGGGTTTTGCCGGGCTGCTGGACTTGGGCTTTATCGCGTTTTACGCGGTGGGGGCCTATACCTTCGCCTTGCTGGGCTCGCCCCATTTCGGCATCCATCTGCCGTTTTACATCACGCTGCCTCTGGGGGCGCTGATCGCCGCCTGCTTTGGCTTGTTGCTGGGTGCGCCGGTGCTCAAGCTCAAGGGTGATTATCTGGCCAGTGTCACGCTGGGTTTTGGCGAGATTATTCGTATCTTCATGAATAACCTGAATGCGCCTTACAACCTGACTAACGGCCCGCAAGGGGTGAACCTGATTGATCCGGTGTCGGTCGGCGGTTTTTCGCTGGGCAAGACGCACGAGTTTTTCGGCATCTCCTTCAATAGCGTCTACATGTATTACTACTTTTTTCTGGCGCTGACCGTGCTGGTGGTAATCATGGCGTGGCGTTTGCAGCACTCGCGCATCGGTCGCGCCTGGGTGGCCATGCGTGAGGACGATATTGCCGCCGCTGCGATGGGGATCAATATCCGCAATATCAAGCTGCTGGCGTTTGCGCTGGGTGCCTTGTCCGGCGGCGTGGCCGGTGGTCTGTTTGCCTCGTTCCAGGGCTTTATCTCGCCCGAGTCTTTCGGCTTGCTGGAATCGATCATGATTCTGGCCATGGTGGTGCTGGGCGGCATGGGGCATATCCCGGGTGTGATTCTGGGGGCGGTCGTGCTGACGATTGCGCCGGAAATCCTGCGTGATGTGATCGGCCCGTTGCAGATGGCGACTTTCGGCAAGATGATCGTCGACCCGGAAAACGCCCGCATGCTGCTGTTTGGTCTGGCACTGGTGGTGATGATGCTGGTGCGTCCGGAAGGAATGTGGCCATCCAAGCGGCGCAAGGCCGAGTTTGACGATGCGAAAAAGGGGCACTGATTTATGGCTGAAGTCCTGCTGAAAATAGACGGTATCGTCAAACGCTTCGGGGGTCTGGTCGCGCTGAACCAAGTCGGCCTGACCATTAACAAGGGCGAGATCTATGGCTTGATCGGGCCTAACGGCGCTGGCAAGACGACCTTGTTTAATGTGCTGACCGGGCTGTATATGCCGGACGAGGGCAGCTTTACCTTCGATGGTAAAAATCTGTTCCGCGCCCAGCCGCATGTGGTGGTCGGCACCGGTATCGCGCGTACCTTCCAGAATATCCGTCTCTTTAAGGAAATGACGGCGCTGGAAAACGTGATGGTCGGCCGCCATATCCGCTCCAAGGCGGGAGCCTTGGGCGCCGTGCTGCGCGACAAGGGCACTCGGGCCGAGGAGGCTGCGATTCGCGCCAAGGCTCAGGAGTTGCTGGCCTATGTCGGGATTAGCGATGTGGCCGACGAGTTTGCCAAGAACCTGAGCTATGGCCATCAGCGCCGCCTGGAAATTGCCCGCGCGCTGGCGACCGAACCCAAGTTGCTGGCACTGGACGAGCCGGCCGCCGGTATGAACCCGCGCGAAACCGAAGAGCTTAAGGCGCTGATGGAGAAAATCCGCGCCTCCGGTGTCACCGTGCTGCTGATCGAGCATGACGTGAAATTGATGATGGGCCTATGCGACCGCATTGCGGTGCTCGACTACGGCAAAAAAATCGCCGAAGGCGTGCCTGAAGTCGTGCGCAAGGACCCGAAAGTGATCGAGGCATACCTTGGGGTGGCACATTCATGAGCATTCTTGACATCAAGAACCTGCAGGTTTCCTACGGCGGCATTCAGGCGGTCAAGGGCATAGACCTGCATATCGAAAAGGGCGAACTGGTCACGCTGATCGGTGCCAATGGTGCCGGCAAGACGTCGACCTTGCGTACCCTGGTCGGTATGGAAAAGAAGTCCGGTGGCAGCATCAGCTTTGACGGCAAGGATACGGCGGGTACCCCGGTGTACAACTTTGTGCGTCAGGGTCTGGTGATGGTGCCGGAAGGACGCGGTGTCTTTTCCAAGCTGACCGTGGCCGAGAACCTGCGCATGGGCGGTTACCACCGCAATGACGAAGACGGCATCAAGGCTGACATCGAGCATGTGTTCGAGCTGTTCCCGCGCCTGAAAGAGCGCGAGAAGCAGTTAGCCGGCACCCTGTCCGGTGGCGAGCAGCAGATGGTTGCCATGGGGCGCGCCATTGTGTCCAAGCCCAAGCTCTTGCTGCTGGATGAACCATCCATGGGTCTGGCTCCCTTGATCGTGGCCAAGATCTTCGAAATCATCCGCATGGTGGCGGAGCAGGGCGTGACCATGCTCCTGGTCGAGCAAAATGCGCGCTTGGCACTGGAAGTGTCACAGCGCGGCTATGTGATGGAGAGCGGGCGCATTACCATGAGTGGCAATGCGCAAGATCTGCTTAACGATGACAGGGTTCGCAACGCTTATCTTGGCGAGTAAACTATCGCCTCTCGGCCCTGCCCCCGCATGGGAGCAGGGCCGTTTTACGTTTAAACAGGCGCCGGGCTTTGCCGCCGGCGCTTTGCCTTTTTCTGGAGAGATGCGCGTGACGACTGCGCCGGGTGTGTTGTTCAATCAGGTTTTCGGGGCCTTGTTGCTGCCGCCGGTCAACTTTCTGCTGTTGGCCGGGCTGGGCTTTTGGCTGCTCAAACGAAAAAAGCAGGTCGGCGTGGCGCTGATTGTGCTCTCCCTATTGCTGCTGTATGCCTTTTCTACACCGCGCATGGCGCTATTTCTTAATGCCACACTGGAAAACCAGGCCGTAGCCCGGCTTGCCGATGTACGTCAGAGCGGCGCCATTGTGGTGCTGGGGGGCGGCAAGAAGCCGGCGCCCGAATATGGCGAGAACGTGCCTAATGGCGACACGGCGGCGCGCTTGCGCTACGCCGTGCACTTGCACAAGGCAAGCGCGGTGCCCTTATTACTGACCGGAGGTGCGCCCTTGGGCGGCGAGGCGGAAGCGTGGGTGATGCAGCGCATGCTGTGGCGCGATTATGGGGTCAAGCCTTACTGGGTGGAATCCGAGTCGGTCAATACCGAAGCGAATGCGCGATTGTCGGCAGCCATGCTGAAAAATGCCGGCGTAAAGCGCATCA
>NZ_RJTZ01000130.1:0-8065 GCF_024343515.1 Aquitalea sp. S1-19
CCGTCAGTCGGTGTCGCAGCCTATGCAGACCGGCCTGAAGTCGATTGACTCGATGGTGCCTATCGGCCGTGGCCAGCGCGAGCTGATCATTGGTGACCGCCAGACCGGTAAGACCGCTGTGGCGCTGGATGCGATCGTCAACCAGAAAGACACCGGCGTTATCTGTATCTATGTTGCTATCGGCCAGAAAGCCTCGTCGATCGCCAACGTGGTACGCAAGCTGGAAGAGCACGGCGCGATGGGTCACACCATCATCGTCGCAGCGACCGCTTCCGAAGCTGCTGCCCTGCAATACATCGCACCGTACTCCGGTTGCGCCATGGGTGAGTACTTCCGCGACCGCGGCGAAGATGCGCTGATCGTATACGACGACCTGTCCAAGCAGGCCGTGGCTTACCGTCAGATTTCCCTGCTGCTGCGTCGTCCGCCGGGCCGTGAAGCCTATCCTGGTGACGTGTTCTACCTCCACTCCCGTCTGCTGGAGCGCGCATCGCGCATCAACGAAGACGAAGTGACCAAGCTGACCGCAGGCGCCGTAACTGGCAAGACCGGTTCGCTGACTGCTTTGCCGATTATCGAAACCCAGGCTGGCGACGTGTCCGCCTTCGTTCCGACCAACGTGATTTCGATCACCGACGGCCAGATCTTCCTGGAAAGCGACCTGTTCAACTCCGGTATCCGTCCAGCTATTAACGCTGGTATTTCGGTATCGCGTGTGGGTGGTGCAGCGCAGACCAAGGTGATCAAGAAGCTGGGTGGCGGTATTCGTCTGGCGCTGGCTCAGTATCGTGAACTGGCTGCGTTTGCGCAGTTTGCTTCCGATCTGGACGAAGCGACCCGCAAGCAGTTGTCGCATGGCGAGATCGTGACCGAGCTGATGAAGCAGAAGCAGTTCTCCACTCTGTCGACCGCCGAAATGGCGCTGACGCTATGGGCGGTGAACAAGGGTTACTACGAAGACGTTCCAGTCAAGAAGGCATTGGCATTCGAAGCGAGCTTCCTCGCTTACGTTCGCGCCAACCACGCCGATCTGCTGAAGACCGTCGACGACAAGGGTGACCTGTCTGCCGATAACGAGCAAATTCTGGCTAAGGCGATGGAATCGTTCAAGGCCGGCTACAGCTTTAACTGAGCCTTTCGCTAACGCTGTTCAAAGAAAGGTCTAGTTATGGCAGTCGGCAAAGAGATTCTCACCAAGATCCGCAGCGTGAAAAACACGCAGAAGATCACCCGCGCAATGCAGATGGTGTCGACCTCCAAGATGCGCAAATCGCAGGAACGCATGCGTGCTGCGCGTCCCTACGCCGAAAAGGTGCGCGCAGTGATGGCGCACCTTGCCCAGGCCAATGCTGACCTGGAGCACCCGCTGCTTGCCCGTCGCGACGAAATCAAGCGTGCCGGCATTATCCTGATCACCTCGGACAAAGGTCTGTGTGGCGGCTTGAACGTCAACACACTCAAGGCCTTTTACGGCAAGGTGAAGGAGCTGACCGATGCAAACGTCGAAGTCGACGTTTGCGCCCTGGGTCAGAAAGGCCTCGCGGCCTGCCAGCGTACACGCATGAATGTTGTGTCGAGCGCGGTCCAGCTGGGCGATGTGCCCAAGATGGAAAAACTGATCGGCCCGCTGACGGTGTTGTTCAAGAAATACGCCGCCGGTGAGCTGGATGCGATTTATATCGTGTATCCGGGCTTCGTGAATACGATGAAACAGGAGCCGGTGTTGGAGCAGTTGCTGCCGCTGACACCGCACTTGATGGTGGTTGAGCATTCGCACTCGTGGGATTACCTGTACGAGCCGAATGCGCACGACGTCATGGAGTTCCTGGTGCGTCGCTATATCGAGTCGGTGGTGTATCAGGCTGCAGCCGAATCTTCTGCTTCCGAGCAGGCAGCCCGTATGGTTGCCATGAAGTCGGCCACTGATAACGCCGGTAACGCTATCAAGCAGCTGCAACTTGTGTACAACAAGTCGCGCCAGACGGCGATTACCACGGAACTGTCCGAAATCGTAGCCGGTGCCGCCGCAGTTTAAGCGCACAGCGCCTGTAAAAGTTTATTGAGTTTAGGAACCGATAATGAGCCAAGGCAAAATCGTACAAATCATTGGTGCGGTGATCGACGTGGAGTTTCCACGTGACGCCATGCCAAAGGTTTATGATGCCCTGACGCTGGTGGATGCCGAGCTGACGCTCGAAGTCCAGCAGCAGCTGGGTGACGGCGTGGTCCGTACCATCGCCATGGGCAGCTCGGACGGTCTGAAGCGCGGCATGGCTGTTGCCAACACCGGGGCGCCGATTTCGGTGCCGGTGGGCAAGGCTACGCTGGGTCGCATCATGGACGTGCTGGGTAACCCGGTGGACGAAGCCGGTGCAGTTGCCACCGACGCGCGTCGCGCCATTCACCAGAGCGCACCGAAGTTCGACGAACTGTCGCCTGCTACCGAACTGTTGGAAACCGGTATCAAGGTGATTGACCTGCTGTGCCCGTTTGCCAAGGGCGGTAAGGTGGGTCTGTTCGGCGGCGCCGGTGTGGGCAAAACCGTGAACATGATGGAGCTCATCAACAACATCGCCAAGGCGCACTCGGGTCTGTCCGTGTTCGCAGGCGTGGGTGAGCGTACCCGTGAAGGTAACGACTTCTACCACGAAATGAAGGACTCCAACGTTCTTGATAAAGTGGCAATGGTCTACGGCCAGATGAACGAACCACCGGGCAACCGTCTGCGCGTTGCGCTGACCGGTCTGACCATGGCCGAGCATTTCCGTGACGAGAAGGACGAAAGCGGCAAGGGCCGTGACGTACTGTTCTTCGTGGACAACATCTACCGCTACACCCTGGCCGGTACCGAAGTTTCGGCACTGCTGGGTCGTATGCCTTCCGCTGTGGGCTACCAGCCTACACTGGCTGAAGAGATGGGCCGTCTGCAGGAGCGCATTACCTCCACCCGCTCCGGTTCGATCACGTCGATTCAGGCCGTTTACGTGCCTGCGGATGACTTGACCGACCCGTCGCCAGCGACCACCTTTGCCCACCTGGATGCAACCGTGGTGTTGTCGCGTGACATCGCTTCGCTGGGTATCTACCCTGCCGTTGACCCGCTGGACTCGACTTCGCGTCAGCTGGACCCAATGGTTGTGGGCGACGAGCACTACACCGTAGCGCGCGGCGTACAGACCACGCTGCAGAAGTACAAGGAACTGCGTGACATTATCGCGATTCTGGGTATGGACGAACTGTCGGAAGAAGACAAGCTCGTCGTGTACCGTGCGCGTAAGATCCAGCGTTTCCTGTCGCAGCCGTTCCATGTAGCTGAAGTATTTACCGGCTCGCCGGGCAAGTACGTACCGCTCAAGGAAACGATCAAGGGTTTCAAGGCCATTCTGTCGGGCGAATACGACCACCTGCCGGAACAAGCGTTCTATATGGTAGGCGGGATCGAAGAAGCCGCAGAAAAAGCCAAGACCCTTTAATAGAGGAGACGGCTCATGGCTACGATGCAGGTGGAAGTGGTCAGCACCGAACAGCTGATTTATTCGGGTGAAGCCGAGTTTCTGGTGGCTCCGGCTGCCGAAGGCGAAATCGGTGTCTATCCGCGTCACGTTCCGCTCTTGACCCGTATCAAGCCGGGCGTATTGCGTCTGACGGTACCGGGTAGCAAGGAAGAAGTGCTGGTGGCCGTGTCGGGTGGCATGATGGAAGTGCAGCCTACACTGGTGACCGTACTGACTGACACCGCGATCCGCGGCGAGGACCTGGACGAAGCGCGTGCAAACGAAGCGAAGCGTGTAGCCGAAGAGGCTATCCGCAAGTCCGGCGACGATATGGACACAGCCAAGGCGCAAGCCGCGCTGGCAGTGGCCATCGCCGAACTCAAGACGCTCGACTACCTGAGGAAGCGCGTCCGCTAAGGATGTGCCGATTTTGGTGTATATTCGAAGGCTGCCACGATAAGTGGCAGCCTTTTTCTTTATCTGCCGAATACAAAATTCATATGAACCTTTTGAGCGTCGCCATTCTCGCTGCCGGCAAGGGCAAGCGCATGTATTCCCGTCTTCCCAAAGTGCTGCACAAGATCGGTGGTGCACCCATGCTGTCGCGCGTGGTCACGACCGCCCGCACCCTCAAGCCCGCCAAGCTGGTCATTGTGTACGGCCATGGTGGCGAACAGGTGCGCGAGACGCTGCGTGATGCCGATCTGGGCTGGGCTTTGCAGGCCGAACAGCTGGGCACCGGCCATGCGCTGAAAATGGCGCTGTCCGAACTGCCGGCCGAGGGGCACACCTTAGTGCTGTATGGCGATGTGCCGCTGACCCGTGCCGATACCCTGAGCGAGCTGGTGGCTTTGGCCGGTGACGAAGTCGCGCTCTTGACCGATACCCTGGCTAACCCTTCCGGCTATGGCCGCATCGTGCGCGGGAGCGACGGCGCGATTGCCGCCATTGTCGAAGACAAGGATTGCAGCGCCGAGCAGCGTGCGATTACCGAGATCAATACCGGCATGCTGGTGCTGCCGAACAAGCATCTGGCGCGCTGGCTGGAAGAACTGAAAAACGGCAATGCCCAGGGCGAGTATTACCTGACTGATGTGATTGCACTGGCGGTGCGCGATGGCGTGCGCGTGCACGGCATGAAGGTTGCCGACAGCTGGCAGGCCGCCGGCGTCAATAACAAGGTGCAGCTGGCCGAGCTTGAGCGCATCTTGCAGCTGAATCAGGCGCATGAATTGCTGGTGAACGGGGTCGGCTTGGCCGACCCTGCGCGTATCGATATTCGCGGCACGCTAAGCCATGGTCAGGACGTGCTGATCGACGTCGGCTGCGTGTTCGAAGGACAGGTCGAGCTGGGCGAGGGTGTCGAGATCGGTGCCTATTGCGTGTTGAAAAACGTCAAGGTCGCCGCCGGTAGCAAAATCGCACCGTATTCTCATCTGGAAGATGCAGTCGTGGGCGAAGCTTGTCGTATCGGCCCTTATGCGCGCCTGCGCCCGGGTGCCGAACTGGCGGCGCATGTCCATGTCGGCAACTTTGTCGAAATCAAGAAAAGCGTGGTGGGCGAAGGCTCCAAGGTCAATCACCTCAGCTATATCGGTGATACGGATATCGGCAGTCAGGTCAATGTCGGCGCCGGCACCGTCACCTGCAACTACGACGGGGTGAACAAGTTCCGCACCGTCATCGGCGACAATGTCTTTGTCGGCTCCGGTTCCATGCTGGTAGCGCCGGTGACGCTGGAAGCGGGCGCGACCATTGCGGCTGGTTCGGTGATCAGCAAAACTGCACCAGCCGGCCAGTTGACGGTGGCGCGCGCTCGCCAGACCAGCATTCCTGGCTGGAGCCGGCCGCAGAAAAAATCCTGATAGATAGTTGTTCCGGCTTCTGCTCACGCCTTGCCCTGCGGCAAGGCGTTTTCTTTTTGCATCTCACCTGCTTGCTGTGCGCCTTTCTTGCCCTGCCCGGCATGCTGCTGCTATAGTCGCAAAACTTTCGAAACGAAATTTAGCCATGACCAAACGAAACACCCAGCAACGGCGGCACGCTATTGTGGCACTGGTGCAGGAACGTGGTGAAATCAGCGTGGACGAGCTGACGCAGTGTTTCTCCACCTCGGAAGTCACCATACGCAAGGATCTGGCTTTGCTGGAGACGGGTGGGCTGTTATTGCGTCGCTATGGTGGAGCGGTATCCTTGCCGGCGGAAATGGTCGGCATCGAGCCGCTAAAAGTTTCGGCGCGAAAGCTGGCCATCGCCAGCGCTGCGGCCGGGTGCATACGCGACCATAATCGCATCATCATCGATAGCGGCACTACCACCAGCGCCATGATTCCCTTGCTTGGCAATAAGCGCGGCTTAGTGGTGATGACCAATTCGCTGAATGTGGCCGGTGCGCTCTGCGAGCTGGAGAACGAGCCGACGCTATTGATGACCGGCGGCACCTGGGACCCGCATTCGGAGTCCTTCCAGGGGCAGGTGGCCGAGCAGGTGCTGCGCTCTTACGATTTTGACCAATTGTTTATCGGCGCTGACGGCATCGATCTGGAACGCGGCACCACCACCTTCAATGAACTGGTGGGCTTGTCGCGGGTGATGGCCGAGGTCGCGCGCGAAGTGGTGGTGATGGTCGAGTCGGACAAGATAGGCCGGCGTATTCCCAATCTGGAGCTGCCGTGGGCACGCATCCGGACGCTGGTGACCGACGACGCGTTGTCGCCGGCGGCAAGGGACATGATTCAGGCCAAAGGGGTGACGCTGATCTGCGCGCCATGGCCTGCGGATTCTTCAAGGAGATAAATATGTGTGGAATTGTTGGCGCTATTGCCTCGCGTAATGTAGTTCCGGTTTTGGTCGAGGGCCTGAAACGTCTCGAGTATCGTGGTTATGACTCGGCCGGCATTGCCGTATTGGCCGGCGACAAGATCCGCCGTGTGCGCCGTGTCGGCCGGGTGGCCGAGATGGAAAACGCAGCCATGGCCGAAGATCTGACCGGCCAGGTCGGCATCGGCCACACCCGCTGGGCGACCCATGGCGGCGTCACCGAGCCCAATGCCCACCCGCATGTCTCCGGCGAGCTGATCGCCGTCGTGCATAACGGCATTATCGAGAACCATGAAGCCAAACGCGCCGAGCTGAGAGACGCCGGCTACACCTTCAGCTCGCAGACCGATACCGAAGTGATTGCCCATCTGGTACATCACTACTACCAGCAGGAGCGCAACCTGTTTGCTGCGGTCAAACATGCGGTGCGCGAGCTGACCGGCGCCTACGCCATCGGCGTGATTGCGCTGGACCGTCCGGACGAACGGGTGTGTGCGCGCATGGGCTGCCCGCTCTTGGTCGGCCTGGGCGAGGGTGAAAACTTCATCGCCTCCGATGTATCCGCCATTTTGTCGGCCACACGCCGGGTGATCTTCCTGGAAGAGGGCGATATCGGCCTGCTGACCCGTGACAGCGTGATGCTGACCGACAAGGATGATCAGCCGGCCCTGCGCGCCATCCATGTGTCCGATGTCTCGCTGGCCTCGCTGGAGCTGGGCCCGTATAGCCACTTCATGCAGAAAGAAATCCACGAGCAGCCCAAGGCGATTGCCGATACGCTGGAAAACCTGCTGGATAGCGGCTTTGTGCCCGAGCTGTTTGGCGCGCAGGCCGCCGACGTATTGAGCCGTGTGCGCGGAGTGAAGATTCTTGCCTGCGGCACCAGCTATTACGCCGGCCTGACCGCCAAATACTGGATAGAAGCCATGGCCGGCATCCAGTGCGATGTCGAGATCGCCAGTGAATACCGCTACCGTGCGGCCTGGGCCGACCCCGAGCATCTGGTGGTCACCATTTCTCAGTCGGGCGAGACGCTGGACACCATGGAAGCGCTGAAATACGCGCGCGAACTGGGCCACAAGTGGGCTCTGTCCATCTGCAATGTGCGTGAGAGCGCCATTCCGCGCGCCTCCGATCTGGTGTTCTACACCCGCGCCGGCGCCGAAATCGGTGTGGCTTCGACCAAGGCATTCACCACCCAGCTGGTGGCGCTGTTCACCCTCGCCGCGACCCTGGCCAAGCTGCGCGGCAAGCTGGGCGACGCGGACGAAGCGCGCCTGATCGACGAGCTGCGCCATCTGCCGGGCTCGGTACAACATGCGCTTAACCTCGAGCCACAGATCAAGGCCTGGGCCGAGCGTTTTGCCGCCAAGAATGATGCCCTGTTCCTCGGGCGCGGTCTGCACTACCCGATCGCACTGGAAGGCGCGCTTAAGCTGAAAGAAATCACCTATATCCACGCCGAAGCCTATCCGGCTGGCGAACTCAAGCATGGCCCGCTGGCGCTGGTGGATGAAAACATGCCGGTGGTGGTGATTGCACCTAACGACAGCCTGCTCGAGAAGGTCAAGTCGAACATGCAGGAAGTCTCGGCCCGTGGCGGCGAGCTGTTCGTATTTGCCGATCTGGACAGCCATTTCGAAGACAGCCCGGGCGTGCATGTGATCCGCACCCCGCGCCATTCCGGCGTATTGTCGCCCATCGTGCACACCATCCCGGTGCAGATGCTGTCTTACCATGTGGCCCTGGCG
>NZ_RJTZ01000131.1:0-7951 GCF_024343515.1 Aquitalea sp. S1-19
ACCCGTTCGCCACTCGTCAGCGGACCGAAGTCCCTGTTACCGTTCGACTTGCATGTGTAAAGCATGCCGCCAGCGTTCAATCTGAGCCAGGATCAAACTCTTCAGTTCAATCTCTATGCTTTTTTCGTACTTTGGCACGCAAGTTCAAAGAAACTTTACGTTTCCAATCTTCTTGCAGTGCGAGTGTTTGGCATCGCCAAGCACTCACACCTATCGGTTGTTCGTTCTGTTAAAGAGCAGTGCCGCGCCGCTTGTTTCGTTTGCGTCGTCAGCTGAGGAGGCGAAATATACGCACCTTGAACTGATGCGTCAACAGCCAAAACCCAAGAAAAACACCAGCTAAGCACGGAAAAACAATAAGGTACTGATTACAAAGAAAAAAGATAAACGAAAAAATCGACTGACTTACAACCAGCGCCTGCGCGAGAAACTAAATGCAATACCGGCCCCAATTAGTCCCATCACTGCCAAAACAGCAAAATACCCCCAACGCCAATGCAACTCGGGCATGTAATCGAAGTTCATGCCGTAAATACCGGCAATCAGCGTCAGCGGCATAAAGATTATGGAGATAATGGTCAGCACACGCATCTGCACATTCAAGCGATTGGACTGGATAGAAAGGTATAAATCAAGCATGCCTGCCACCATGTCGCGTGAAGCATCAAGCGACTCCAACAAGTGCAGGCAATGATCAAACGCATCCCGCAACCACAACCGGGTTTCCGGCCTGAACTGCGGCAGATCACCACGCGTCATCTGGTTGAGCATATCGCGCAGTGGCAATAAAGCGCGACGCAAACGCATACCTTCATGCTTAAGCCTGTGAATACTGCGCAATACACCGCCACTCTTGTCCGCCAACAGTTGGCGATCTATCGTCTCAACCCGGTTACCGAAGTCATCCAGCACACCAAAGTAATCATCAATCACCGCATCAATCAGGGTATAAGCCAAAAAATCGGCACCATGCAGCCGCAACATGGAGTCGGGCTTTTTCAAGCGTTCGCGCACGGCACCGAATACACCCAGCGGGTGCGGCTGAAATGTCAGCACAAAGCCCTGCCCCACCACCATATACATGGGCTCGGACTGCAAGCGGCGCTCTTCACCCGCCAGATAGTGGAATACGCGCGTTGCCAGAAACAAGTAGCCATCGTACTCCTCGACTTTCGGGCGCTGCCGTACACTGAGGATATCTTCCTGCACCAAAGGATGCAGGCCGAAGCGCTGGCCTATGGCCTGCATCAATTCCGGGTTGGCCAGGCCGTAAACATTCAGCCATAACACCTCCGCCTTGGTTTGATAGGCCAGACCTTCCGCCACACTGGAAAACAGCGTCTCGTGACACCCCTGCGGGCCATACTCGATCAGGGAAACCGACACCTCCCCATGTACCGTCGTATCCGACGGTCCCACTCTGGTAGCCTTATCCAGAATGGGGCCTTGCGTCTTAAGCTCGGGGGTGTGCATGCTATCGTCTCACCAGTTCCAGCTTGAAGCCTATTTTTTGCCACTGCGCGACATCTTGCTCGAAGGCACTAGCCGTCAATGGGTGGCTATCCAGCCATGCACCATCAAGCACCAGGGCAAAGCCCCGCGCCCGCGCCTGCAAGTCAAGCTGTGCCGGCAGATCCAGCAGCATGCGACGACGATAAAACAGCACCGCCAGCCGTAGTGCCACAACTGCATACCAGCGGTCGGGCTCTTCCACCAAGGCTTGCATCTTGCCCATGTCCCCGCGGTGCCCCAACACCAGCGTCGCAAGTTCGGACTGCTCACGACGGGAAAAACCGGGCATATCGGCATTTTGCAGAATGTAGGCCGCGTGCTTGTGATAAGCCGTATGCGCAATCGTCAAACCGATTTCATGCAACCGCGCCGCCCAGCGTAATTGCCTGAGCGTATCCGGCTCACAATCCTCTCCCGACAACTGCCGGTAGAACAGCTCGGCCAAGGACTGGATCCTGTCAGCCTGCGCCTCATCTACATGGTAACGCCGGGCAAAGGCCGCCACAGTCAGCTCACGCTGATCATGATTCCGCTGCCGCCCCATCAGATCATGCAGTACACCATCACGTAATGCCCCCTCCCCCACGCTCATGACCTCGATACCCAGTTCTTCAAAAATGGCCATCATGATCGCCAGCCCCCCCGGCATTACTGCTGCGCGGTCAGGCTTGAGGCCATTGATCGCCAATGCATCGATGCGGCCCGCACGAATAAATGCCTCGCTCAATTGCACCATGCCGCGGTGAGTAATATCGCGCACGGACCAGTCATTCAGCTCCAGCATGTCGCGTAGCGAACGCGCGGTACCGGAGGTACCGATGGCCAACTGCCACTGCTCCCGGGTATAGATATGACTAATACGCTGGATTTCATTGCGTGCGGCCAGCACTGCCGAACGCATGGCCGAGCGGGTGATTTTTCCATCGGAAAAATAACGCATGGTGTAGCTGACACAGCCCAACGGCAGACTCTCGGTCACACGGGCGCTGAACTGGCTACCCAGAATAAACTCGGTAGACCCACCTCCGATATCGACGACCAGTCGGGACTCTGGTGTATTGGGCATGGCGTGCGCAGCCCCCAGATAGACCAGGCGGGCTTCTTCACGTCCGGCAATAATTTCGATGGGAAACCCCAGCAACGCCTCCGCTTCACGCATAAACTCGGGCGCATTGCGCGCCACGCGCAGGGTATTGGTTCCTACCACGCGCACCTGAGCAGGCTCAAAGCCGCGCAAACGCTCGCCAAAACGTGCAAGACAGGCCAAAGCCCGCTGCCGTGTAGTCTCATCCAATACTTTATCCGCATCTAAGCCGGCTCCCAGCCGCACAGTCTCCTTCAAAGAGTCCAGCGTAAACAGCTGGCGGTCAAGCACACGCGCAATCTGCAAGCGAAAGCTGTTCGATCCCAGATCGGCAGCAGCCAGTACGGTATAAGGGAAGTCGCTAGGGGTGAGAGGCAAAACAACGTTCCAAAAGTGGCGGGAATAAAAAAAGCGGTAACCATGTTACCGCTTTTTTTCAGCTTTTGGCGTATCTAGCCGGCCGTCAGACCGATTTCACGCTTGATCTCTTCAATCGAGGTATGGCGTATATCCTTGCCCTTGACCAGATAGACCACATACTCGGAGATGTTTTTCGAATGGTCACCGATGCGCTCGATTGCCTTGGCAATAAACAAGGTATCGATGGACATGCTGATGGTGCGAGGATCTTCCATCATAAAGGTCATCAACTGGCGCAGCTCGGCAGTAAAGTCTTCATCCAGCCCCTTGTCTTCCTCTGCCAGCTCCAGTGCAGCGCTGGCATCCAGCCGGGCGAAAGCATCCAGCGCGCGGCGCAACATATTGACCGCGACCTCGGCCATCTTGCTTACCTCGCGAAAACGCGGCAGCTGGTAGCGCTCCGAGGTGTAAATGATCTTGCCCATGCGCGCTATCTTCTGCGCTTCATCACCGATGCGCTCCAGATCGGTAATGGTCTTGATCACCGAAATCACCATGCGCAAATCGCTGGCGGCCGGCTGACGGCGGGCAATAATGTGCTGGCAGTCCTCATCGATCGCCACTTCCAGTGCATTGACCAGCGCATCATCCACAATCACTTTGTCAAAACGCTCGATATCGCCACTAAGCAGTGCATCAATGGCGGAGAGAATCTGCTGCTCAACCAGCCCGCCCATTTGCAACACACGGGTACGAACGGTCTCCAGCTCAAGGTCGAATTGCTTGGAAATATGATCAGACATGAAAGACTCGCAACGGCAGATACAGAGGGCTGCATGCTAACAAGTCAACATGACAGCCCCATTACAGAAAATTAGCGCAAGACCTCGACACCACTCTCGCGCGCCAGCAACAAAACATCGGCACGACGGCGGGCGAACAGGCCACAGGTCACCACACCGGGCAGATGATTGATCAGCTCTTCGACTTCGACCGGCTTGGCAATGTGCATGCCGTATACATCAAGAATGATGTTGCCGTTGTCGGTCGTGAAATCCTGACGCAGTTCGGGATGGCCACCCAGCTTGACCAGTTCGCGCGCTACCAAGCTGCGCGCCATCGGAATCACCTCAATTGGCACCGGAAACTTGCCCAGTACATCCACATACTTCGAAGCGTCAGCGATGCAAATAAACTCTTGAGCCGCCGCCGCAACAATCTTTTCCCGCGTCAACGCACCGCCACCACCCTTGATCATATGCAGATAGTGGTTGATCTCGTCCGCACCATCGATATAGACCGGGATCTCGTCCACGCTATTGAGATCAAACACCGGAATATGATGTGCTTTGAGGCGTGCCGTACTGGCTTCAGAGCTGGACACCGCCCCCTTGATGCGCCCCTTCATGGTCGCAGCCAACTCTTCGATAAAGATATTTACCGTACTGCCGGTACCGATACCGATGATGGCGTCCTCGGGCACGAATTCCAGCGCTTTTCTGGCCGCAGCCAATTTCAATTGATCAGGGGTAAGCATAGGAGGCTCCGTAGCGGGTTATCTAGTCACTTCAATTATTCCACAGCCAGACATTTATGTCGTACTAATGTGCAGCCATCAGTAAACAAACCGCTTGTGCTTCTATGGCCTCACATCGTCCAAGATAGCCCAAAGTCTCGTTGGTCTTGCCCTTGATATTGACCGCACCGATATCGATCGCCAGATCCGCTGCAAGATTAGTGCGCATGGCCTCGATATGCGGTGCCAATTTCGGCTGCTGTGCAATCAGCGTGGCATCCACATTCACCACTTGCCAGCCGGCCGCCTGCACTCGCGCCAGTGCCTCACGCAACAGCACCCGGCTATCCGCCCCTTTGAAGGCAGCATCGGTATCGGGAAACAAACGCCCGATGTCGCCCAGCGCCGCTGCACCCAGCAAAGCATCGGTCACGGCATGCAGCAAAGCATCCGCGTCGGAGTGGCCAAGCAAGCCCTTATCATGCGGTATTTCCAGCCCGCCCAAAATCAAGGGTCGCCCCTCGACCAAGCGGTGTACATCGTAACCCTGTCCGATACGGAACATTCAACCCTCCTTGCTTGATGCGAGAATGGCACGCGCCAGCGCCAAATCAGCCGGATACGTGACCTTGAAGTTTTTCGCCTCGCCTTCGACGAGACGCGGCTGCAAGCCCAGCATTTCGATCGCAGAGGCTTCATCGGTGACCGCCGTCTCAGCGCCATCTTTCAGTGCGCGCAGCAATTGAGCACAACGGAACATCTGCGGCGTTTGCGCCAGCCACAAGCCCTCGCGTGATACGGTCTTGCTGACATGGCCATCGGACGTCGCACGCTTGACCGTGTCGGCCACAGGCAAAGCCAGCAAGCCGCCGATCTCGTCACCGGCCACGCGGGCAATCAGCCGTTCAACCATGGGCACAGTCAGGCAACAGCGCGCCGCATCATGCACCAGCACCCAATCATCCCCGGCAGCGCCAAGCGCAGCCAGACCGTTGCGCACACTGGCTGCACGGCTAGGGCCGCCGACCCGCAACACTTCCAGCTTGGGGATCGCCCAGTCAAAACTGTCAAACCACTCATCCTCCGGCGAAATCACCACCACGACCCGCGTAATGGCGGGCACGGCAGCCAGCACCGACAAGGTGTGCCACATCAGCGGCTTACCCAATAGCTGCAGATACTGCTTGGGACTGGGCGCACCAAAGCGGCTGCCCGATCCGGCGGCCGGCACAAGCGCAATATAAGCGCTCATGCCTGCCCCCCCGCTTCCAGCTGGCGCCACACACATACGCCCTTCACCGACTTGTCCAGCGCATCCAGATACTGCGCATGTTCAGCCAGTTCATCCTCGCTGGCGCGCAATACCGGAATGGGTTTGCGTTCGTAGTTCAGCAATTCCAGCGTCTCAAGCCCGTTCTCCTCCTGCTCGACATCCATTGCCAGGCTTTCCTGGCCACGCGTCATCCACAGATAGACTTCTGCCAGCAACTCGCAGTCGATCAAGGCGCCGTGCACCGTCCGGTTGGAGCGGTCGACGTCAAAACGGTCACACAAGGCATCCAGGCTATTGCGCTTGCCCGGAAACTGATCGCGCGCCATCACCAGCGTATCGATCACGCCCGCGCATTGCATCGCGGTCATCGGCAAACCGGCGCGTTCGAACTCGGCATTCATAAAGCCGATATCAAACGGGGCGTTGTGAATGATCAGCTCGCCATCGGCGATGAAATCGGAAATTTCAGCGGCCACATCGGCAAAACGCGGTTTGCCTTCGAGGAACTCGAGCGAGATGCCATGCACGCGCTGCGCATCCGGATCAATGGCCCGCTCCGGGTGCATATACAGATGCAAATGGCGCCCGGTCAGTTTGCGGTCGACCATTTCCAGCGCAGCAAATTCGATAATACGGTGCCCTTGCGACGGCTCAAGGCCGGTCGTCTCGGTGTCGAGAATAATCTGTCTCATGGGAAATTCCGGATGGCCGTGCTGTATCAGCCACGGCTTGTCTATCAGTGTGCCAGCGTCACGCCGCGATTGGCCAATTCGTCAGCCCGCTCGTTGAACTCATGGCCAGCGTGGCCTTTGACCCAGCGCCAGTCCACCGACAAATGCCGGTTGCGCTCGGCATCCAGTGCCTGCCACAGGTCGGCATTCTTGACCGGCGCCTTGGCGGCGGTTTTCCAGCCACGCAGCTTCCAGCCATGTATCCACTCGGAAATGCCTTTTTGCACGTATTGCGAATCGGTATACACCACGACATGGCAAGGCCGGGTCAGCGCCTTGAGCGCTTCGATCACCGCCAGCAGTTCCATACGGTTATTGGTGGTCCCCAATTCGCCGCCGCACAGCTCTTTTTCCTTGCCCTTGAAGCGCAATAATGCGCCCCAGCCCCCGGGCCCGGGGTTGCCCTTGCAGGCACCATCAGAATAAATTTCAACCTTGTCTTGCGTCATAGTGTCTCATCGTGAGGATTATCTACTGCATGGCGCCGGTCACCCAGTACCGCGAGGTTGGCCACCGGCACGCGCGCTTGCCAGCGCGGCTTGATCAGGCGCATACCGCGCTGGCGCTTGATCGCACTGAGACCATAGACCCCCGCAACCAAAGGCCAGCAACGATGGCCTACCCGCTCCATAAACTGCCAGTGGGCCAGCCAGTCCTGCCGGTCAAGCGGCGGGGCGTAGCACATGAATACGCTATCGGAGAGCTCGAACCCCAACAGTTCGAACCAGTCTTTCAAACGGGACAGGCGCAGAAAATTTCCGCTCCACGGCACCTTGCTGCGCCCCTGCAGCAGGCGACGCCCCCCCCAGGCCGAGAACGGATTGAAACCGGTCAACACCAGCCGCCCTTCCGGTACCAGTACCCGCTCGGCTTCGCGCAGCACCTGATGCGGATGGGCGGTGAAATCCAGCGTATGCGGCAATAGCAGCAAATCCAGGCTGCGGGAGTCGATAGGCAATTGCGCGGCATCACAACGTACGGCAACGGAGCCCGAATCACCGATACAGGCGCGCCATGGCATGCGGTTGGCACGCAGAAAATCATGGCCGGGTGCGCCAAACTGCAGCGCACGAAAGCCGAACGCATCGGCAACCGCCGCATCAAAATAGGCCTGTTCGCTCTGCAACAGATACTGTCCGAGCCCGCCCTCATCCAGCCAGCTTGAAAATGTGCCCATAACCGATTGCTTAAACCGCGTTAGCCGTACATGCCCCGCAGACATGCATCAGGCCATTATATCCGAAGCCGCCGCACGATCACCCGCCCCGCGGTAGCCGAGAGATAAAGGGTGTATCAGACGGATAGTCCCTGCAACCAGACTTCGACCTTGGCCGCCGGCTGCTTTTGCAACTTGCACAGCAAACCATGCGTCACCTCGGCCAGACCATAGTGTTGCTGCAAATGTGACGCCAGATAAAGTGCCAGATTGGCCGCCATTTCGGTGTCAGCCAAGGCGCGATGGGCGCGGCCGGTGT
>NZ_RJTZ01000132.1:0-7831 GCF_024343515.1 Aquitalea sp. S1-19
AAGGGGTATTACATTTATAACTGTTGGCGGAGTGGACGGGACTCGAACCCGCGACCCCCGGCGTGACAGGCCGGTATTCTAACCAACTGAACTACCACTCCATAAACCTTGGTGGGCGCTGACGGGATCGAACCGCCGACATTCTGCTTGTAAGGCAGACGCTCTACCAACTGAGCTAAGCGCCCTGAAAAGGGTATTACATTTATAACTGTTGGCGGAGTGGACGGGACTCGAACCCGCGACCCCCGGCGTGACAGGCCGGTATTCTAACCAACTGAACTACCACTCCATAAACCTTGGTGGGCGCTGACGGGATCGAACCGCCGACATTCTGCTTGTAAGGCAGACGCTCTACCAACTGAGCTAAGCGCCCTTAAATTCTGTTCCGTTGTCTGCTGTTTTGTTTGCAGTGCAACTGAGGAGGCGAATTAAACCATAGGATGATTTGCCGCGCAAGCCCTATTGTGAAATTAATTCTATTTTGTGCGGTGTTTGGGGAATTAGCCGGGTGCGTCCTGCATCTTGTCCGACACGAATAGTGACGTTGACGCCGGTCGACGGTATCATTTGCCGGTTCCGCATATAAGGAAGAAGCAAGAATGAAGACGACCTTTCTCGATTTTGAGCAGCCAATTGCCGAGCTCGAGAACAAAATAGAAGAGCTGCGCTTCGTGCAGGATGATTCCGTGCTGGATATTTCTGATGAAATAGAGCGCCTGCAAAAGAAAAGCCTGGAGCTGACCAAGTCCTTGTATGCCAAGCTGACGCCGGCTCAGGTGTCGCAGGTCGCACGTCACCCGCAGCGTCCTTATACCCTGGATTATCTGAACAGTATCTTTACTGATTTTCAGGAACTGCATGGCGATCGCGCTTTTGCCGATGATCATGCGATCGTGGGTGGCATGGCGCGCTTTAATGGCCAGGCGGTGATGGTGATCGGCCAGCAAAAAGGGCGCGGCACCAAGGATAATATCCACCGCAATTTCGGCATGCCAAGGCCGGAAGGGTATCGCAAGGCTTTGCGCCTGATGAAGCTGGCCGAAAAATTCGGCATGCCGGTGATCACCTTTATCGACACGCCGGGCGCCTATCCGGGCATCGGTGCCGAAGAGCGGGGCCAGTCCGAAGCTATCGGCCGCAATCTGTACGAGATGGCCAAGCTGCGCGTGCCGGTGATCTGCACGGTGATCGGCGAGGGCGGTTCGGGCGGGGCGCTGGCTATTGCGGTCGGCGACAGTGTCAATATGCTGCAATACGCGACCTACTCGGTGATTTCGCCTGAAGGCTGCGCTTCCATCTTGTGGAAGACCGCCGAGCGCGCACCGGATGCGGCGGAAGCGTTGGGCATTACCGCGCATCGCCTGAAATCGCTGGGCCTGATCGACCGTGTGGTCAGCGAGCCGGTTGGCGGCGCACACCGCGACCATGCTGCCATGATGGCGGCGCTGAAGCGGGTATTGCAGGAAGAACTTAAAGCCCTGACTGCACGCAGTCTGGATGAATTGTTGAAAACGCGTTTTGACCGGTTGATGAGTTATGGACGCTACAAGGAAGATGCCGCCTGATTTGCTGCAGCGCCTTCTTGAAAGCTGGCCGGACGCCTTGTCCGGCCAGTGTCGTTTGGAGCTGGGCCTGTCCGGCGGGATGGACTCCATGGTGCTGCTGGACTTGTTGGTGCAGGCGCGTGCACGGCTGGGCTTTGCCCTGTCGGCGGTGCATGTGCATCACGGCCTGAGCCGGCATGCCGACGAGTGGGCCGAGCGCTGCCGGGCCGTTTGCATGTCTTACGGGGTCGAGTTGCGTATCGAGCGCGTGCAGGTGTCGGTGTCCGGGGGCGAGTCGCTGGAGGCCGTGGCGCGGCGCGAGCGTTATCGCGTGTATGCCGCATCAAGCGCGGATGCGCTGGTGCTGGCCCATCATCAGGATGATCTGGCCGAGACCGTGTTGCTGCAACTGTTGCGCGGGGGCGGGCCGCGCGCACTGGCGGCCATGCCGGTGTGGCGCATGCATGAAAAAGTCGGTTTGTGGCGGCCCATGCTGGCGGTGCGGCGTAGCCAGATCGAAGCTTATGCCCAAGCGCATCATCTGGTATGGGTGGAAGACGAGAGCAATGCCGATACGCGCTGGCGGCGCAATTTGCTGCGCCATACGGTCTTGCCCGAAATCGCGGGCCAAATCCCGCATTACCGCCAGCATCTGGCCCGTTCGGCCGCCTTGTGTGCCGATGCCGCAGATATCCTGCGCGAAGTGGCGTGTGCCGATCTGGCTGCGGTAAACACCGGGGGGCGTTTGGCCATGCCGGCTTTTGCCACCTTGTCCTGTGCGCGCCAGCGCCAGTTATTGGCGTACTGGTGCGAGCAATTGGCGCTTGGCCAGCCTGCGCCGTCGGCTTTGGAGCACTTCCGTCAGCAGTTGCTGGGTGCGGCGGCGGCCGCTTCACCTTGTCTTGCGCTGGATTCGGGTGCTTTGGTGCGCTATCGCGGCGAAGTCTGGGCATGCCGGCAAGCCCCAGAGTGCGCCGAGGTCAAGCTGACCGGCCTGACTCTCGGCTCGGATGTATTGCCGACGGGCTGGGCGGGGTACTTGTCGCTCACGCTTAAGTCCAGCGGCCTGCCTGTGGACTGGCTGGCCGGGGAGTTGCGGTTGCAGCCACGCCAGGGCGGGGAGCGTCTGGCGCAGTCTGTCGGGCGCAAGCCGGTCAAGACATTGCTGCAGGAGGCCGGTTTGCCGCCGCTGCTGCGCGAACAATGGCCACTTTTGTATCGCGGCAAGGAACTGGTCGCCGTGCCGGGGGTGGCCATATCGTCTGATCATCTGCAAACAGACGGCTGGGTGCCGCAGTGGACGCCTGCTTGAGTGAAAAGTGCAGCGCTATGCCTGGCGCTGCAAACGCCTAAGCCAGCCAAAACGCTCGTGCCAGATGCGTGGCGCGCAGGCGATCAGGTGCAAGGTCGCCAGGATATTGAGCAAGGCTACGCCCAAGAGCAGGATGGCGATATTGTCGACCAGCATCAGGCACACGGCACTTGCCAGCGCCGCGATCACCATATACAGACCGTTGATGATATTGTTGGCGGCAATCGCTTGCGAGCGAAAGGCATCGGGGCTGGCTAGCTGCAGCCAGGTGTAAAGCGGTACGGTAAAAAAGCCGCCAAAAAAACCCAGACCGGAGATGGCAATCATGACCCGCCAGTGTCCCGGTGTCCGCAAATAGTCTCCCAGACCCACCAGTTCGCCACGGTAGTGGCCCAGTGCGGCAAGTGCCAGATCCGCGCCGAACAGACTCATGCCCAGGCTGCCGACCAGAACCAGCCCCAGTTGCAACCGCCCCTGCGACAGTTTGGCGCACACCACCGAACCCACGCCGATGCCGATGGAAAACAGCGCCAGCATCAAGGTGTAGACATTGGCGTCGCCCCCCAGATGCAGGCGGGTGAAGGTCGGCAACTGGGTGGTGTAAGTCGCACCCATCAGCCAGAACCAGGAAATGCCGAGTATGGCGGCGCGTACGTCGCGCAATTGCCAGGCTTCGCGTATCAGTGTCAGCGTGTCGCCGGCGATATTGGCCGACAGTTGGATATCCGGCGCGGCCGGCGTCGCCGGCGGCATGGCGCGGCTGATGCCCAGGCCTGCGATGGCCACGGCAAAGGTGGTGGCGACGATGGGCCAGGGGCCGCCTTGTACCAGCAGGCTGCCGCCGATCTGGCCGATCAGGATGGCAAGGAAGGTACCCATTTCAATCAGGCCGTTGCCGCCGACCAGTTCGCCGTCTTTCAGGTATTGCGGCAGAACCGAGTATTTCAGCGGGCCGAAAAAGGCCGAATGCACACCCATCAGAAACAGCGCGGCTAGCAGCAAGCCTGCGGATGACAGCACAAAGCCGGCACCGGCCAGCAGCATGATGCCGACCTCGGCCAGCTTGATGGCGCGCGCCAACTGGGCCTTGTCGATTTTTTCCGACAGTTTGCCGGCACTGGCCGAGAACAGGAAAAAGGGCAGGATGAAAACGCCGGCACAGATATTGACCAGTTGCTCAGGCTTCATGCCGGCAAACGACAGGCCCTGATAGCTGATCAGCACCACAATGGCGGTTTTCAGCAGGTTGTCGTTGAAAGCGCCGAGAAACTGTGTGCCGAACAGCGGGAAAAAGCGTCGCGTGGCAAAAAACGAAAAGGAAGCCTGCACAAGGGTGTCCGGACGATAAAAAAGCGGAAAGGGCATGGTAGCCGCTTCCCGCTTGTCTTGTCAGCCTCGCTTTACACGGGCTGTGGCTTTTCATCAGAAAATCGACATCCACAAGCCGGCGATGGTTGCGGTCATAAAGCCGGCCATCACGGCAGCGAGGAGCGCACGCAGGCCGATTTCTGCCAGCGTTTTCTGCTTGGTCGGTGCCAGTGCGCCAATGCCTGCGACCGAAATACCGATTGAGCCGAAGTTGGAGAAGCTCGATAGCGCAAAGGTCGAGATCAGGATGGCTTGTGGCGACAGGGCGCCGGCTTCCTTGAGCTTGGCCAGATCCAGATAGGCGATGAATTCGTTCAGCACGATTTTCTGGCCAATCAGGGAGCCTACCTGCAGGCTTTCGGCCCAGCTTACGCCCATCATGAAGGCGAACACGCGGAACACCTGACCGAACAGATATTGCAGTGTCAGACCATCAAAGATGCCGCCGGTCGAAGCCTTGATCATTTCGTTGACGCCCAGCGCCGCGCCGATGCCATCCATCACCAGGAAGTTGAATAGGGCGATCAGCGACACGATGGCGATCAGGATGGTGGCAATAGCCGAGGCCATCTTGGTGCCGTCCAGTGCGCCGCCGACAATGGCACTGATGAAGGTGCTGTCTTCGGCTTCTTCGGCTTCGCGCTTGTCGCCCGACTCATGGTCGTAATCGGTTTCCGGGAACATGATTTTGGCGAACACGACGGCGGCCGGTGCATTCATAAACGACGCGGTCAGCAGCAAGGTGGCGAAGCGGGCCTGCTCGGCCGGGTTGTCACCGCCAAGGAAGCTGACATAAGCGGCCAGTACGCCGCCCGCCAGGGTCGACATGCCGGCAACCATCACGCAAGCCAGTTCCGATTTGGTCATGTGCTTGATGTAAGGACGGATCAGCAAAGGCGCTTCGGTCTGGCCCAGAAAGATATTGCCGGCAACGGTCAGGCTTTCCGGCCCGGACAGCCGCATGGTGCGCTTCATGAACCAGGCAAGGCCGGCCACGACGCGCTGCAGAATGCCCAGATGGTAGAGCAGGGCGGTCAGCGCCGAGAAGAAGATGATGACCGGCAGCACGACAAAGGCGAAGATAAAGCCCATCTTGGCCGGGCGGGCCAGATCGCCGAACACGAAGGTTGCGCCTTCGCTGGCAAAGGACAGAACCTTGGCAAAGCCGGTGCCGACCGCGTTGAAGACCTGGTTGACAGCCGGTACATAGGTGATGAGGATAAACAGCGCGCTCTGGATCAGCAAGCCGGCGCCAACGGTGCGCCAGTTGATTGCCTTGCGGTTGGTGGAGGCCGCGTAGGCAACGCCGATCAGAAACAGCATGCCAATGATTGCCTGGAGAGTATTCACTGGGTGTGGCCTGTGCGTAAAAGGGTTTTGGAAAAACGGCGGATTCTACACCAAGCGTAATGCGCTTTAGCGGCAAGAAGGCTCTTCCTTATCCTTTTAGTACATTGCGTTTCTATTTTTTAGTAAATCATTCTTTTGGCGTAAATTTTTCTGGTGTGCTATGCGCACTATCGTCATCCATCATCACCCGGTGTGCCGGTCCTTCCAGGTCGTCGAACTGACCGGCGCGCGTTGCCCACCAGAAAATGCCGCCGATCAGAAAAGCCAGTACCAGGCTCATGGGTATCAGTAAATACAGGCTTTCCATCAGCTTTTCCTCTTGTTCAGGCGCAGGGCATTACTTACCACCACCAGCGAACTGCAGGCCATGCCCAGGCTGGCGATCCACGGCGTGACATGACCGCTCATGGCCAGTGGCAGGGCCAGCAGATTGTAGGCGGCAGCCCACCACAGGTTTTGCCGGATAATGGCCAGCGTCTTGCGGGCGAGGGCGAAGGCATCAGGCAATAAGGCCAGCTGGTCGCCCATCAGAATCATATCGCCGCTGGCGGTCGCGACATCGGTGCCCCCCCCCATGGCGATGGAAACGTCGGCCTGCATCAGCACCGGCGCGTCATTGATGCCGTCGCCCAGCATCACCACCTTTTTGTCTTGTGCCTGCAGTGCTCGCACATAGGCAAGCTTGTCTTCCGGTGTCGCTTCCGCCTTGACATGGTCTATGCCCAGTTGCGCAGCCAGATTGTTGCAGGCAGTCAGGGCATCGCCGGACAGTAAATGAACTTTGAGTCCCGCCTGTCTGAGTGCCGTCAGCATGGCTTTGGCATCATCGCGCACGCGGTCGCCGATGGCAAACAGCGCCAGTATCCCTTGCTCATCGCCCAGTGCAATTACGGTTGCACCATCGTGCCAGCCTGCACTATTGACGCTGGCGCTGCCTGACAGGGCGGCAACAAAGTCCGGTTTGCCCAAACGGTAGCGCTGTCCCTGAACAATCCCTTGCACACCCTGGCCGGCATGGTTGTCCAGTTGTTCGCATCGGGCAGCTTGCGGCGCGGCAGCCAGTATGGCGCGTGCGATCGGGTGTTCCGATCCGGTTTCGAGGCCGGCAGCCAGCGCGAGCAGTATGGCTGGGTCGCGTCCGTCCAGCGCCTGGGTCGCAATCAGGCGCATATCACCATGGGTCAGGGTGCCGGTTTTGTCGAACACCACATCGCTGGCGCGGGCCAGGGTTTCCAGCGCATGGCCGCGGGTGGTGAGGACCCCATCCAGTGCCAGACGTCCGGTGGCGGCTGTCAGCGCAGCCGGCGTGGCCAGCGACAGGGCGCAAGGGCAGGAGATGACCAGCACGGCTACGGTAATCCATAGCGCGTGTTCGGGGTCATGCGGATACCACCAGGCAAACGTCGCGACCGCCGCCAGCAGCAAGGCCAGTACAAACCAGCCGGCAAAACGGTCGGCGATTTCTGCCAGTCTCGGTTTCTCGGCCAGCGCCTGATCCAGCAGACGCACAATGCTGGCCAGCCGCGTGTTCTGGCCGGTACCGGTAATGCGGACATACAAAGGGCTGGCGGTGTTGACGCTGCCGGCAATCAGCGCATCGCCCGCCTGCTTGTCAAGCAGACGGCTTTCGCCGGTCAACAGTGCTTCGTTTAACTGGCTATGCCCCTCCAGTACGCAAGCGTCGGCGGGTACGGTTTCGCCGGGGCGAATCAGCAGCACATCGCCGCAAGAGAGCGTCGCGGCAGCCGCTTCGTGGGTCTCGCGCGATTCGGGCCAGGCGCTGAGTTTATGGGCGAATGCCGGAATCAGCTTGACCAGCGTTTCGGCCGCAGCGCCGGCCTCGCGCCTGGCAATGCCCTCAAGATAGCGCCCGCCCAGCAGCAGGAAAACGAACATCGACACCGAATCGAAGTAAATGCCGTGTTCTATATGGTTCAGCAGGGCATACAGGCTGGCAAAGAAGGTGGTCAGTATGCCTATGGTGACCGGCGTATCCATGCCCACTCTATGCCGCTTGAGATCGCGCCAGGTGGCTTGATAAAAGGGAACAGCCGAATAGACCATCACCGGCAGGGTCAGGATCAGGCTGGCCCAGTGCAGCATCCACAGGAAGTTGGGCTCGATTTCGCCATCCGGGGCGAGGTAGACAGGTACGGCATACATCATCACCTGCATCATCGACAGGCCGGCCACCCAGAGCCGGTTGATCGCCTGTTTGCGCTGTTTTTGCTGCAGCGCTTCCTGACGGGCGGCGTCG
>NZ_RJTZ01000133.1:0-7632 GCF_024343515.1 Aquitalea sp. S1-19
TTGCCCGCAGCCATGGCCTGCTGGTACCAGCCTCGACTGGTAACCGCATACTCGGCAGGCGGCGTCCAGCCCGAGGCAAAATGCCCCTTGTTATCGGCAAAACCGACATACAGGTCGATAAAACGCCCCTCCTGCATGCCCTGCGTCAGGAACCACTGCGGATCACGGCCCAGCATATTGATTTCATTGTCGTAGCGCTGCGAGCGCCCCTTGATCACGCTCTGCTTGTCCCGCGCCCAGTCGCCAATCAGGATAGACTGCCCCTTGAGCGTGGTGTTCTGCTCACTGGCAATGCCCTGCAGTGCCATGCCGCGCACCTGGACAAACACGATGGAAAACAGCAGTACGGCAAACGCTGCCAGCAGCACGGCATTAAAGCCGATGATTCGCGCCTTGAGTGAACGCATGGATCTCCCCTTTAGTTATTGGCGCCTCGATGCGGGCGCTTGTGGCGGATTATGTATTTGATATCCAGGACGCGCAATCAAGATGGCATATATAAGCAAAACTGGAAATTCCATAACATTTAACCGAAAATAAATGTTTGGATGAAGCAGACAGGAATGACCATGGCAACACGCAGCCTGGCCGAAATCATCGTCGGTGAGTGGTGGAACCGACGGCAGCAGAATGTCGATCAGGCTCAGGTCGACCGCAGCATGATCGAGAACGGCCTGCTGACACCGGCCTATATCTTTCTGGTGTTCATTTCCTGCGCGATTGCCACGCTGGGCCTGTTGCTAGACTCGGCTGCGGTGGTGATCGGCGCGATGCTGATCGCGCCCCTGATGGGGCCGATCAATCTGCTGGGCTACGCCATCGCCAAGACCAATCTGGCCTACGGCAAGCAGGCGGGGCTGGCACTGGGCTTTGGCGTGGTGGCGGCACTGGTGACCAGCTACACCATCGTCAATTTCTCGCCTTTTATTCCACCGACCGCCCAGATACTGGCGCGCACCAACCCCAATTTCTTCGACCTGCTGGTGGCAGTTTTCTCCGGACTGGTCGCCGGTTTTGCCATCATCCGCCAGCAAGGCGGCACCTTTGCCGGCGTGGCGATTGCCACCGCGCTGATGCCGCCCTTGGCCACCAGCGGCTACGGCTGGGCCAACGCCTCGTGGGACATTTTCTCCGGCGCGTTTTTGCTGTTCCTGACCAATATGCTGGCGATCGCCTTCTCGGTGACCGGTGTGTCGCTGTGGTACGGTCTGGGCAAATGGCCCAGCGGAAAGGAGCTGGCATGGCGTGGCGGTGTCGCGCTATTCGTCTTGGCGCTCTTATCCATCCCGCTGGTCAAGACACTGAATAGCTCGGTCAGCCAGGCCATCCTGTCCAAGCAGGTACAGGATCTGGTTACCACTGCCCTACCCGCCGACGACAGCATCCAGCAGCTCAAGGTGCTGTCGCCACCGGGCAAGCAGGGGGCCGAAGTTAATCTGGTGGTGCTGACACGCAGTTTTGATGCCGGTCTGGAACAAAAACTGAATACCCTGCTCGATGCGCGCTTCGGCAAGGATAGCCGGCTGACGCTGGACCAGATCGTCGCCAACACCAATGCGCTGGATCTGGATCAGCGCATCAGCGCACAACTGGGCAAGCTGGCACAGAGTCAGCAACAGCAAATGGACAGCCGCAAGGCTCCGCTGGCCATCAGGAGCACCATTATCGCCGGCATCCCCGCGCGCATAAGCCAGCTGTTTATCGACGAAAATACCCGGGAAATCAGCGCCTATCTCGCACCGGCGACCGGACTGTCGCTGAGTGCCCTGCAAAATGCCGAGATCACGCTCAGCGCCCGGCTCAGCGGCTGGCAGCTACAGATCATTCCGCCGCCGATGCCGCTACCGGTACAGCATTTTGCCGAAAACAGTGCCGAACTGAATCCCGATGCCAGCCGCACGCTGATCAGCAGCGCCTGGGCACTCAAACGCTGGGGCATTGACCGGGTCGTACTCACCGGCCATGCCGGGCTGAACGAAGATGGCCGCGGCACGCGCGCACTGGCACAAGCCCGCGTGGCCACCGTAGCCACGGCGCTGCAACGCCACGATATCGACAGCCAAAAACAAACCGCCTACCCCATGGCGGGACAGGCGGTGATCGAACGCGAACAAGGGAAAGCGGCCCTGCGTAGCGTTTACCTGACGCTGGGGCCGACCGGCCCGTAAGGCTTACAGCTTAAAGCGGCCAAATTCGGCATCCATCTTGCCTGCGGTGCTATTCAGGCCCTGCAAGGTGGCGCTGACATCCTGCAGCACCGCATCGTTTTCCAGCACACGGCCATTGATCTGCTCGGTGCTTTGCGCGATCAGGGTGGTCGCATGCTGCTGCTCACTAGTCGAATGGCTGATCTCTTTCATCTTCTCGACGACACCACTCATGGACAGGCGGATCTTGCCGATCTGCCCGACCGCCTCGCGAGTCACGCTGACCCCGTTTTCCACCGCATCTACCGTCTTGTTGACGTCACCCACCGCCTGCGCCGTTTCGCTGCGAATGGCGCTGACCATCGCGGCAATTTCCTGCGTGGCCTGCGTGGTGCGCTCCGCCAGCTTGCGCACCTCGTCCGCCACCACGGCAAAGCCCCGTCCCTGCTCGCCGGCACGCGCCGCCTCGATCGCGGCATTCAGTGCCAACAAATTGGTCTGGTCGGCGATATCGCGTATCACATGGGTAATGCCAGAAATATCCTGCGAGCGGGTATTGAGCGATGCCAGCATGGTTTCCAGTGCACGCACCGAAGCCACCGTACCTTCCATGCCGCCGGACAGGCGCTCCATGCTCTGGGCGCTGCTTTCCAACTCGTTACGCGTTTCGCGCAGCAAGCTATCCGCCTCGCCGGCATTATCGGCAATATGGGTGATGCTGACCGTGATCTGTTCCAGCGTCGCGGCATTGGCACTGGAGACATCGGACAGTTCGCGCGAACTCACCGCTACTTTGCCGACCAGGCTGCTGGCCTCCCCGACGCCGCCCACCACCGTGGTGGCATTCTGGCGCAAGCCGCCAAACAGCTGGTTCAGGCGCAGGATAAAGGCATTGAAAGCGGCGGCAGTCTGGGCAATTTCATCCTGCCCATGTACCGGCAGTGTCAGTGTCAGGTCGGCATCGCCCTGCGAGATTTCCACCATCGCGTCCTTGAGGCCACCCAAGCCTGCGAGCATGCGCCCGACCAGCCCTGAAGCCAGCGGCACCATCAGCACCAAGGCAAGCACGGCAAAACCGGTGATGCTGAGCAACAGATCATCCAACGGCGCTTCCGTCACCGCCAGCGGCACGGCCACCCCGACATACCAGTTGGTACCATCAATGGCCTGGATGGCATAGCGCATGTCCTGCCCGCCTATCTCGGCCTCTTGAGCCTGGTTTGCCGCAGCAACTTCGACGATGCGTTCCTTAGTCAGCTCGGGGGCGACCGACCTGATGTCTTTAAGCACCAGTTCAGCTTGTGGATGGGCAATCAGCTTGCCGTCGCCATCAACGATAAAGCTGTAGCCCCCCCCGCGCACCTTATCGCCGATGACCGCCTTGACCAGACCGTCAACGAAGATGTCACCCGCGATCACGCCGCCAAACTGGCCACCCGTATTAAAGGGCACGGCTACGGTTACGGTCAGTTTCTTGCTCGCCTCGTCCACATAAGGCGCGGTGACGATAGCCTTACCGGCTGCGCGCGCCTGCTTGAACCAGTCGCGGTTGGTAATACTGTAATCGGCAGGCGCAACCCATTCATCGGAAAACAGCGAACGCCCATCGGCGAAGCCGACATAATTAACAACGAAGCCCCCCGCCGCCGCACCCTGCTTCAGGCCGCGCAAGGCATCAGGCTGCAATATTGTCTGCGTCTGAGCGCTTAGCTGGCTTTTCTTGTCGGCAACCCAGTTTTCGATAAAGTCACTCTGCCCATCGACCCTGGCATCGAACTCGAAATCGGTACTCTGGTTGATGGTGCTGTGCATCTGCGTATATGCCACCGAAACCAGTATCAGCGTCAGCAACAGCATGAATAGCGCGGTTAGCGCCATAAGTTTTGATTTCAATGATTTCATCAGATTCTCTCTGCAGTTTTACCACGACCCTATGTACACGCTTGTACGAGTAACAGGGGGAGTCGGACAAGACTATTTTCAGAATAAATACCCGAAATCAATCATATGCTAATATATTTACAATATCAAATGCTCTGATTTTTAAATAAAAATCAGAGCCTATTCGCAGGGAAAATACCCGCCTGCCACATCCGCATGCAGCGGGCAAAAAAAATCCCCTGCCGGATAAGGACAGGGGCCAACACGAGGAAGAAACATCTTGCCGGCGAACCGGCCGGATGCTTCGAGGGGCTAACACCACAAAAAAACCATCAGGCTTCCGTGTGAAGCTTTACTCTAACGTAATTGTTCTAAATCTTCAATATATTACGAAAGAATATTCGCTTACACACAACACTTACCACTTATACGAACTGAACTGTTCGCGCAGCTTCATTTTTTGTAACTTACCGGTCGCGGTATGTGGCAACTCATCGACAAAGGCGACATCATCCGGCGTCCACCACTTGGCGATCTTGCCTTCATAAAAACCGATCAGCTCGTCGCGCGTCGCGCTCATGCCTTCTTTCAGTACCACCACCATCAGCGGGCGCTCGTCCCACTTCGGATGAATGATGCCGATGGCGGCGGCCTCGGCGACGGCCGGGTGACCGACCAGAATATTCTCCAGATCGATGGAGCTGATCCACTCGCCGCCGGACTTGATCACGTCCTTGGTACGGTCGGTAATCTTCATGTAGCCGTCGGTATCGATATTCACCACATCACCGGTATTGAACCAGCCGTCGGCGGTATGGTTATCGTCCAGCTCGCGACGGTAGTATTGCGACAACACCCACGAGCCCTTGACCTGCAGATTACCGAAGGCCTTGCCGTCGTGCGGCAGCGGCTGGTTTTCATCGTCGACAATACGGATTTTCACGCCATAGATAGGACGACCCTGCTTGCCCTGCAGATGGCGCAAGGTCGCGACATCACAACCGTTGTGCTTGAACTTGGGGGTGCTGGTGGTGCCGCATGGCGACAGCTCGGTCATGCCCCACAACTGGCGCACTTCGGCACCGTGTTCGGCCAACTGGTCAACCATGGATTCAGGCGCGGCCGAACCGCCGATGACTACGCGCTTGAGGCTGTGTATTTTCAGATGATTGCGCTGGCAATGCTGCAGCAGCATCATCCAGATGGTCGGCACGCCGGCCGCCATGGTCACGCCTTCTTCTTCGATCAGCTCGTACAGATTGACGCCATCCATCTTGGGGCCAGGCAGCACCAGCTTGGCGCCGTTCATCACGCAGCTATAAGGCAGACCCCAGCCGCTGACATGGAACATCGGCACCACCGGCATCACCGCGCTTTGCGCCGAAATATCCAGACTGTCCGGCAGCGAGCTGGCGAAGGCGTGCAATACGGTCGAGCGGTGCGAATACAGCACGCCCTTGGGGTGGCCGGTCGTGCCCGAGGTGTAGCACAGGCTGGACGCGGTTTTTTCGTCGAATTCGGGCCAGTCCAGCTGGTCGCTATGGCTGTTTACCAGATCTTCATAGCAACGCAGATTAGGAATGGAGCTGTCCTTCGGCATATTGGCGCGGTCGGTCATCAGTACGAAATGGCGCACCGAAGTCAGCTCGGAGGCAATCTGCTCGACCACCGGCAAGAAAGACAGGTCGAAGAACAGCGCCTGGTCTTCGGCATGATTAATGATGTAGCTGATCTGCTCGGGGAACAGGCGCGGATTGACGGTATGGCAGATCGCGCCAGAACCGGACACCGCATAGTAAAGCTCAAGGTGGCGATAGCCGTTCCAGGCCAGCGTACCCACGCAGTCGCCCATCTTGATTTCCAGCGACTTCAAGGCATTGGCCAGCTGACGCGAACGCTTACCCAGATCGCGGTAGGTATAGCGATGGATCGGGCCTTCTACCGTACGCGATACGATCTCGCTGTCCGCATGCCAGGTTTCGGCATGCACCAGCAGGTCCGAAATCAGCAAAGGCATTTCCATCATCTGTCCACGCAACATCATCTTGTTTTCCCCTCTATCAGTTCTGTTTGCTGCAATGCAAACAACATTAAGGCGGAAACCGAATGAATACTCCAATCACTTTTTCTGATGCAGTCGCTAAAGTTTTGCTGATATAGCCATGCCGCCAGCGTGGCATCTGCGCCAATCAGCCGGCAACCGGGCGCTTGGCCAGCATGCGCTGCAAGGTGCGCCGGTGCATCTTGAGCGAGCGTGCCGTCGCGGAAACATTGCCCTCATGCTCGGCCAGCACGCGCTGCAAGTGCTCCCAGCTGATCCGTTTCAGCGACATTGGCATCTCGGCCAGAGCAAGGTCAGGGTTTGCCGCCTGCTGCCCGAATGCCGCCAGAATGGCCTCGACTGCGGCCGGCTTGGCCAGATACTGTATCGCGCCCAGCTTGATGGCTTCGACGGCAGTGGCGATGCTGGCATAACCGGTCAGCACGACAATGGCGGCATCAGGCGCCGCCTCACGCAGTTGCGGCAATAGTTTAAGGCCGGAGTCGCCACCCAGATTCAAATCCAGCACGATGCGCGCCGGCTGCAACTGCACCGCCTGCTGCAACGCATCGCTGCCATTCGCAGCACAGGCCACGCTAAAGCCTCGCCGCAGCAAAACGCGCATCAGCATGCGGCTGAAGGCCGCATCATCATCCACCAGCAAAAAATCGCTCACCCGGCCATCTCCATCAAAGGCAGACGCAGCGTGGCGCGCACACCGCCGGCCTGGTCATTACATAGCGTCAGGCTGCCACCCAGACGCGACAGGGTCACATGCGACAACAGCACACCGATCCCCATTCCGCCCGTCTTGCCCGAAGGCAGCATGGCGAGGCCGGCACGCTCCAGCTGCGCCTCGGACAGGCAGCCTTCCCGGTTAATGATGGTCAGTTGCAAGCTCCCCGCAGCCAAGGCCACCTCCAGCTCGACTTTGCCGCCACCGGCATCCGCCGCATTGTTCAGCAAATTAAACAAGGCGGCCCAGAAGCCGTTATCCAGCGCGAGCGCAGGTCCGCCGCTATGCCTGCCTTGCCAGCTCAAGACCACATCGGGGCGCAGCGCACGCCAGCCGGCAATGCGCGTGGCCAGCGCATCGAACAAGGGCAGGCATTCGCTGGCCGGCTCGGCATCATGCCGCAGCCGGGACAAGCCCTCGCGGCACTGCGCCAGTTGCTGACGCATCAGCAGCAGATCTTCGGCCAGCTCGGGATCATCGGCATAGGCGTCCGACAGCTCGTCCGACAGCAGGCTTAGCGTCGCCAGCGGGGTAGACAGGGTATGGGCGGCACTGGCCGCCTGCACACCCAGTGCCACCAGTTGCTCGTTACGCAATTGCGCCTCGCGCGCGGCCGCAAGCGCTGCCTCGCGCCCGGCCAGCTCGCGCGACAGGCACGACACCACGCCGACAATCAGCATGACCGACAGGGCAAAAGTCAGCCACATACCGGCTAAATGCAGGGTAAAAGCGTAAGCCGCATCGCCACCGGCCACCGGCCATGGCAGATGCCAGAAAAAAAGTCCGCCATAAGCCAGCAAAGACAGGCCACCCAGGCTCCAGGCAAA
>NZ_RJTZ01000134.1:0-7573 GCF_024343515.1 Aquitalea sp. S1-19
ACCAGCAAGGGCTGGGCACGCGGCCGGACGGTAATCCGCAAACGGCCAGCACCGGTACCGCCGAGCGCATCAATGATGGCTGCAATAGCTGGCAAGATCTCATCGCCCGTGCAGACAGCCGCATGTATCAGGCCAAATCAAGCGGCCGCGACACCATCAGCTGTCACGCCCCCGGCCATGCACGGCCAGCCTGCGCAATATGCTGCAATTACAACCAAAGTACCTGCAGCACTGACAAAGCCCCCGAAAAGCGGGCAGAGTCCGTGGCGCTTGGATAAGCGTAGTCTTAGCGCGTGATGATTTTCAGCAACGTGGCCATAATGATCTGCAAATCCTCAAGCAGGCTATGGCTTTGTGCATAACGCACGCAGTAATCCAGCTTCTGCGGCAGTATCTCCTCGATATACGCCCGCTCCGGGTCGTCTGCCCCGCCCAGGATTTCGTTCTCGTCTATCATGCGGATCGACGCCCAGTCGGTAATACCGGGGCGCACCGATAACACCAGCGCCTTCACCTCGTCCGGATAATGTGCGACATACTTGGGCACCTCGGGGCGCGGGCCGACTACGCTCATATCCCCCAGCAAAACATCGATCAGCTGCGGCAACTCGTCCAGCTTGGTCTTGCGTAGCAGACGCCCGGCACCGGTCACGCGCGCATCGGCCCCCACCGTCAACTGGCCACGCCCTTCGGCCCCTACCTGCATGGTGCGGAACTTGTGGATGCGGAACAACACCCCGCCGCGCCCGACCCGCAGCTGGCGGAAAAACACCGGCCCGGGCGAATCGGCCTTGACCCACAACGCCACCGCGAGCAAGACCGGTGCCAGCAATAACAGCCCCAGCGACGACGCCACGATATCAAAGACGCGCTTGAGCGCGCGCGAACCATGACCGGCCGGCGCACAGCAAGGCAAAACAGGACGGGAATCCGGCAAACTCATGCGCCCAATACCTCGCGCACCGCAGCAATCACCCGCGCCTGATCATCGGCGCTCATACGCGTATACAGCGGCAAAGTCACTTCGGCTTCAAACGCCGCCTGCGCCGCCGGATAGTCGGCTTGCGTCAGGCCGTAGCCGTCGCGCCACACCGGGTGCAGGTGTAGCGGGATAAAGTGCACCGAGCAGCCGATACCGCGCTCGGCCATCTGCACGATAAAGTCGTCACGCTTGATGCCGGCTTCGGGCTTAAGCCGCACCGGGTACAGATGCCAGGCATGACTGCTGGCTGCATGCGCGGGGCGCGCCGGCAGGATCAGCGGCAGATCGCACAGTTCGGCATCGAAACGCGTCGCCATCTCCTCGCGCTGGGTGTGAAAGCGGCGGATTTTCTTGAGCTGATGGATACCGAGCGCGGCGGCGATATCCGGCATGTTGTACTTGAAGCCGGGCGCGATCACTTCGTAGTACCACGCCGGCGTCTTCGACTGGTAGCGGTCGAAGGCATCGCGGCTGATGCCATGCAGGCGCATCACCTTGCAGCGCGCGATCAGGTCCTTGTCCTTCGACACCACCATGCCGCCCTCGCCGGTGGTCATGGTCTTGTTGGCGTAGAAGCTGAACACGGTCACGTCCGAGTCCAGCGCGCCGACCAGCTTGCCCTGATACAACGCCGGCAGCGCATGCGCGGCGTCTTCCACCACCTTGATACCGTGTTCGCGCGCCACTGCAATAATGCTGTCCATATCGCAAGCCAGGCCGGCGAAATGCACCGGCATCACCGCCTTGGTCTTAGGCGTGATCGCTGCACGCAAACCCTCTGCCGTCATGTTCAGCGTCACCGGGTCGACATCGATAAACACCGGATCGGCGCCCAGGTAGCGCACCACCTCGGCAGTGGCGGTAAAGGTGTAGGTCGGCACGATCACCTGGTCGCCCGGACCAACGCCAATCGCCTCCAGTGCCAGGTGCAGGCCGGCGGTAGCAGAATTGACCGCGATCGCCTCCACCCCGTCGCCGATAAATTCGGCAAAATCGGCCTCGAACTGGCGTGTTTTCGGCCCGGTAGTCACCCAGCCCGAACGCAATGCGTCGACGACTTCGGCAATCTCGTCCTCCCCGATATCGGGCAGGGCAAACGGCAGGAATTTTTGTTCGATCATCATTTTTCCACTACATGGATGGCTCAGGCCATCAAAAAATTATTGCGTTGCGCTCGGGTTATATTTCTGGTCCAACGAGTTAGCCAGCGCGTTGACTTCTTTTTCTTTATGCTCGCGCTCGAACCGCTCATAAAGCACATGTTCAAGAATCGTGTAAGCATCGAGAAGGTCTGACCGGCTAATAGCTGATTCGTGCGAGCCTGCATTACCCAGCCACTTTATAGCTAGTAAACGCTGCATCAAACCTTCATCCGTCTTACCCAGCAACTCCAGACGCTGATGCAAGTTCAGAGCTCTTCCTTTTACACCTATACTTCTTCGCTGGATCGGAGGTTCAATCACATCAAGCAGAAGCTCAACTGCTAGCCTGATCTTATTTGCACAACTGGCCTCATCCAGCCAGTACAAGGAAAAAGACTGCTGAAGCACAGCCATCAATTGAGAATGATCCATAGAGGGAGGTATTCTTAAAATTGGAGGAGCCGGATAAAAGCTTTTGATCTGATAAATTGAGTAACACTCACCCGTATCATAATCCAGCTGCCCTCTTCCATTACCTAGAGCAATAGATACCTCACCACACGAAGAGCACTTATAATCCGCCCTAAAATACATCAACAGATGATCTTCAACATCAAACCATTCTTCTCTAAAATTTTTATTTGACTCAGCACTCCACCAACTGGCAAAAGATTCTTTATTTTCAACCCTTAATAAACCAGAGTCACAAACTGGACATTGCCACTCAGGAATACTTGGCTTAACAAACCAGTTCAACCATTTTTTCTTTTCATCTGCATTCACCTTTCGGTCCTCATGCAAGCATCAATAAACCGCCGCGCCAGCACCTTGTAATCGTGATTGGCCAGTACATACTGGCGCCCGGCCGCCCCCATGCGTCCGCGCGCATTCGGCGTCGCCGCCATCATCTCGCGTACCGCAGCGGCGATCGCGTCGGCGTCTTCGCTTGCCACACTGAGGCCGCAAGCAGCCGCCGCGACGATGTCGTTGCCGGCGTCGACCGAGTGGATCACCGGCTTACCGGCCATCATGTAGTCGAACAGCTTGTTCGGGTTGATGCCGAAACGGTAGATCGGCAGCTTGCGCCAGCCGATATAGAGCGCGTCCATTTCGGCCAGAAAGGCCGGCACCGCACGCTTGGGAATCGAAGGCAGGAACAGCACATTGGAGAGACCCAACGCCTTGGCCTCGGCCTGCAGCGCCGCCTTGTCCGGGCCGTCGCCAACCAGCACAAAAGTCACTGGCGCGTCTTTCAGGCGGCTCGCCGCCTGCAGCAAGAAGTCGAGCGCATTAGCCAGACCATGGCCGCCGGCGTAGCCGAGCAGAAAACGCTTGTCGGCCTTGAGCCGGGCGATGGCCGCCTGGTGCTCTGCCGGCAGCGCCTCGGTCTCGCCCTGCCACTCGGCCACGTCCACACCATTAGGCACCACCGCGTACTTGGCCGGGTCCATACCGTGCGCCACCATATAATCCTTAGCGCACGGCAGCATCGACACCACGGTGTCGGCCTTCTTGTAACCGAAGTCCTCGGCCCACTGCAGCAGGCGGATAAACGGGTGTTTGGGGCTCATGCCGCCGACTTCCACCGGCGTCAGCGGCCACAAATCATGCACCTCGTACGCCAGGCGCGCACCGGTCTTGCCGGCGATAAACGCTGCCTGCACGGTATCCAGCGGGTAGGTGCTCGACGCAATAACCAGGTCCGGCTTCCAGTCGCGGATAAAACGCCCGGACAAACCCATCAGCCGGCGCAGGAAGGCAAAAATATTCACCACCCGCTTCGCGCCGTTGCCGTCGTAACGCGGCGTGCGGCACCAGGTATAGCGGATGCCGTCTATGCTCTGGTCGGCATAGGCCTTGGCAAGCTCGGGGTTGTGCTGGCGAAGGTGCGAGTAGTCCGCCGCCACGATATTCACTTCATGTCCGGCCTTGACCCATTCGCGCGCCAGGTAATAGGGGCGGAATTCCATGCCGTGCATGGGCGAGCCGGCGTAGTGGTTGATATACAGGATTTTCATCTGGAGCTTATCGTCGTTTACGGTGAATGGGGCATGCGGGCAGATGTCTGCCCTAGCACGCCTCCAGCGTCCGGTACAAGGCGACCAGCTTTTCACCCTCGGCCGCCCAACTGTATTTGGCCAGCACCGCCGCGCGCCCGGCCTCGCCCATGGTTTGGGCGCGTGCTTCATCGGCCATCAGTTCGCGTATTGCGGCGGCAATCGCCTGCGGGTCTTGCGGGTCGACCAGGAGGCCGCAGCCAGCGTCATCGACAATGGCGCGCCACACCGGAAAATCGCTGGCAATCACCGGCATGCCGGCCGCCATATACTCGAACAGCTTGATCGGCAGCGCATCGACATAGTTGGGCGTGGGAAACAGCGTCACCAGACCGATCTTGCTGCGGGCAAGCACTTCGCCTACCCCGCTACGGTCGAGCACGCCCAGATCATTGACCCGTGCCCAGCCCGCTTCGCGCTGCATCTCTTCATACAGCCCGGCCTCGCTCCACAAACCGGCCAGATTCAGCCGCACACCAGTGTCGGGCAAGGCGGCGATAATCGGCGCGATGCCGCGTATGCGCGAGATACTGCCCAGATAACACACCTCGTTGCGCCGCGCTTCCCACGGTGTATCGCGCACCAGCTCAGCCAGAATGGGGAAGTTGCAGATGGCAACGCTGCGGCTATTGCGTGACAAAAAGCGGTCACAGATATGCGGGGTCGAGGTGACGATGGCGTCAAAACGCTGCACCGCCCAGTCTTCCACCCGCTCGACGCTGCCCGCGACCAGCGGACGCAAGGCACCGGGTATCCAGTGCTTGCCCAGAATCTGGCGCGGCATGTCCTCATGCACGTCGTAAATCACCTTGATGCCGGCCTGCTTCAGGCGCAACGCGGCAGGCACCAGTTCAGGGTCGTGAAAGTGCACCACATCGGGCTGCAGCGCCAGCGCGGCATCGAATACGCGCTTGACGGTCGCCGTCATGCGCCGCATGCGCCCGCCGCTTTTCGCACCCACATCATGGATGCGCACCCCCTGCCTGATTTCTTCGCCCAAACCATCGGCGACAATCAGGCTGACGTCAAAGCCGGCATTGGCCAGCGTGACGCACTCTTTGACGAAAATACGGATATCGTGGCGCGGGTGGGCGCTGGTCAGGTGGACAATTTTCATCAGGATTTCAGGCGTTTTCAGGTAAGTGCAGCAGCTCGCCATACAAGGCGGCAAACTGCGCCATATTGTCGCGGTGCAAGGCTTTCTTGCTAATCAGTTTGCGGTTGAGCGTCGCGATCTCGTCGAGCTTTTCATCATCCGTGGCAGCATCCATCGCCTGCATCAGCGCCGTATCCAGCCGACCCAGGTCTTCGGCAATCTGGCCATTCAGACCATCTATCACCCACTCAAGGTTGGCCGGCAGATTGGATAGCAGCGGCAGGCAGCCATGGCCCATGGCCTCCAGCAAGCTGATGCTGGTCGCGTCACTCTTGGGCACGCTGACAAAAACGCGGCTGTCGCGATAGAGCGCAGAGAGCTCGGCCGCCGGCACAAAGCCGGTAAAGTCGACGCGCTCAAGCTTGAGCGTTGCCGCCAGCGCCTGCAGTTCCCCGCTCTCCTCGCCACTGGCGGCAACCGTCAGGCGCCAGTCCGGGTAACGCCCCGAGGCCTCGACCCCGGCCCAGGCACGCAAAATGGTGTCGATACGGTACAGCTTTTTGTGCAGACGGCACGACAGCACGCGCCGGGATTTAGTCGCAGAAGGCGCTGGCTCAGGCAGGGCATCCATGCCGTAATTGAGAATGGCGATGCGCTTGCCGTTGCCTGCCAGCTCGCGGATCCTGGCCGCCATATAAAGCGAATCCGAGGTAATCAGATCGGCGCTGGTCAGGTTGGATTTCACCATCTGCGCCATCAGCGGATTGCCCTCCGGCAGCAGCAGCACATCCGAACCCCAGGTCGTCAGCATCAGCGGGATATTCAGGCCGCGCGCGGCGCGCGTAGCATGCCAGGCCACGCTATTGGCCTGATGGATATGCACGACATCCGGCTTGACCGATTTCATCCAGCCACGCAGCTTGCCTACCGCCGAAAACGAGGAAAAACGGAAATCGACACGCAGCACGCCAGCGAGATTAGCCGGGCGGCGCCCTTCGGGCACCTCGGCATTGGTCGCCAGCCAGATTTCCCCCACATGCGGGGCGATGCCCTCGAGATAGCGCCAGGTATGCACCGAGGCCGAGCCAACCAGCAGCAAACGTTTAATTTTCATCGGCCCAGGCCTTGTACAAAGGTTGCAGTTCGGGATGGGAGGCCAAAAATTCGGCATCACGTTTACGGGTATCGCCCACGATCTGCGCCGGATTGCCGGCGAGAATGGCAAAGTCGGGATACTCCCCGGCATCCACCCGTGAATAGGCCGACACCAGCGTGCCCTTGCCCAGACGCACCCCCGGCATCAACAGCGTATGCGGACCAATAAAGCTGTAGTCGCCGATCACCGACGGCTTTTTCAGATAGCCTACATGGTTCTGGTGGTCGAGATAGGCCGCACCATACAAGCGCACGGTATCGTGGCTGGAATGGGTCAGCAGCGAAACATAGTTGGTAATCTGGCAGCCCTCGCCGATATACAGCCCGCCGGAGGCATCGATCATATTGAAATGGCCGATAAAGACATTGTCTTCCAGCTGCAGCTTATGCGGGTGCTCGATGCGGGTCATATTGGAGATGCGCACCCGGCGCAGGCGCACGCCGTCGCTGCGCGTCAGGCCCAGCACCATGCGCGGGCCGATCAGACCGGACAGGCGAAAACGCAGGCTATCCCATAGTCTCATGGCCGCACCGCCCGCCATAACCAGACAAAGTAACAGGAGAAATAGAGTGTCATGACTACCGAGACTAACGCAAAAGCGGCGCTCACGTCCTGCCAGAAAACAAAACCGCCCCATAGCGCGCTCAGGAACAAGGCGCTGCCGGCGACGGTAAAGGCAAAAGCGGTACGCTGACGGTTAATCACCAGCGGCACCATGCCCAAGGGCGAGGCGACAAAGTGAAACAGGATATAGGGCGACAGGGCGCGCGCGTAGTTGCCGGCCATGCGCCAGTCTTCGCCGAACACCCAGGCAAACAGGCTATCGCCCCACAACATGATGACGAAAAACGGCGGCAAGGCCAGCGCCGATAAAATGACCAGCGTCTTGTTAAGATAGGGCAATAACGATTCGCCCCGGTTCTTGGCCGCTGCCATATCGCGGTAGGCCACTTGCGCCACCGCCTGCCCCACCAGCGCCGCCGGCATCTTCAGCACCCGCATCATCAGTCCATATAAGCCGACCGTGACCGAGCCTGACAATAGCGTCAGCAAGGTCACCGCAAGCGTGTCCTGCAAGGCGCCGATAAAGGCATGCGGCGCATTGATGCGCGGAAACTCGCTGTACACGCGGGCCACCTC
>NZ_RJTZ01000135.1:0-7120 GCF_024343515.1 Aquitalea sp. S1-19
AGTGGTACGTGAGCTGGGTTCAAAACGTCGTGAGACAGTTTGGTCCCTATCTGCAGTGGGCGTTGGAAGTTTGACGGGGGCTGCTCCTAGTACGAGAGGACCGGAGTGGACGAACCTCTGGTGTACCGGTTGTCACGCCAGTGGCATTGCCGGGTAGCTAAGTTCGGAAGAGATAAGCGCTGAAAGCATCTAAGCGCGAAACTCGCCTGAAGATGAGACTTCCCTGAGGACTTGATCCTCCTGAAGAGTCGTTCGAGACCAGGACGTTGATAGGTCGGGTGTGGAAGTGCTGTGAGGCATGAAGCTAACCGATACTAATTGCTCGTGAGGCTTGATCCTATCATTTGAGTGGCTTTGCTAAGATAAGCAGAGTTGCGAAGCAATACTTCTACCAAGGCATCCAGAGAAAGAAGTGGTCTGGGTGTGCTGTGAGGCATGAAGCTAACCGATACTAATTGCTCGTGAGGCTTGATCCTATCATTTGAGTGGCTTTGCTAAGATAAGCAGAGTTGCGAAGCAATACTTCTACCAAGGCATCCAGAGAAAGAAGTGGTCTGGGTGTTTAATTTCGGTTTCTACAATTTGACAAGTTAATGTCTGGTGGCCATAGCGAGGTGGTCCCACGCCTTCCCATCCCGAACAGGACCGTGAAACACCTTAGCGCCGATGATAGTGTGGCATTCGCCATGTGAAAGTAGGACACCGCCAGACGCCCCATTAGAAAACCCCCGACCTTGATTAAGGTCGGGGGTTTTTGCATTTGCGGGCTCTCCCCAATAGCGCACTTCCTCCATGGTGATATCATTTTGCATAATCTGTGGAGATGCCATGTCTATTCTTTCCCCTATCCAGCTATTGCAACAAGAACTGACCGCCTTATTTGCCGACAGGGTAAGTGCGAGTGAGTCTATCCGTCTTCATCATGGTCATGATGAATCTTGCCATCCTGATGTATTGCCCGATCTGGTCGTTTTTCCACACTCGACTGCCGAAGTGCAGTCAGTGGTGCGTTTATGTGCGAAATACCGGATGCCGATGATTCCTTACGGGGTGGGCAGTTCGGTCGAGGGACATACGCTGGCTATTCATGGCGGGGTCTGTATAGATCTTTCGCAGATGAACCGCATTGTCGCATTGCATGAGGAAGATTTAACGGCGACGGTAGAGGCGGGCGTGACGCGCTTGCAGCTGAACGAGGAGTTGCGGCATAGCGGGCTGTTTTTTCCTATCGACCCAGGGGCTGATGCCACTTTGGGCGGCATGGCCTCGACACGCGCCTCGGGCACCAATGCCGTGCGTTATGGCACCATGCGCGAGAATGTCTTGGCACTGACTGCGGTTTTACCTGACGGCGAGATTATTCATACTGGCACGCGCGCCAAGAAATCTTCTGCCGGTTATGACCTGACCCGTTTATTAGTGGGGGCCGAGGGAACACTGGCGATTATCACCGAGGTCACCGTGCGCTTGTATGGCATGCCGGAAGCCATGTCGTCCGCCATGGTGGCTTTTGATAGCGTGCGAGGGGCTGTAGATAGCGTGATTCAGGCCATTCAGTGCGGCATTCCGCTGGCGCGGGCAGAAATGCTGGATGCGCTCACCATGGCGGCGGTCAATCGCTATAGCAAAACTGATTATCCGGAATGCCCGACCCTGTTCCTCGAGTTTCATGGCAGTGAAGCCAGTGTTGCTGAGCAGGCGCAGCTGTTTGCTGATTTGGCCGAAGCCAATGGCGGCGGGCATTTTGCCTGGTCTAGCCGTGAAGAAGAGCGTAGCCGTTTATGGCAGGCGCGGCATAATGCCTACTTTGCCGGCTTGCAGCTTAAGCCTGGCTGCCGCTGCATTGCGACCGATGTTTGTGTACCTATTTCCCGTTTGGCCGAATGCATCGAGGAAACGTATCTTGATCTGCAACGCGATGGCGTTGAGGCTCCCCTGTTTGGTCATGTCGGAGATGGGAATTTCCATCTGATGTTGTTGGCCAACCCGTCAGACAGTGCAGAGATGGCCAAAATGAAGGCGATTAATCACCGTCTGGTGCAGCGTGCCCTGGCGATGGAAGGCACATGTAGCGGAGAGCATGGCATCGGGATTGGCAAGCAGGCGTATTTGGCGCAAGAGGCAGGTACTGCGGCCCTGAATATGATGCGCGCTATCAAGCGTTCTATTGACCCCGATAATCTGATGAATCCGGGCAAGATCTTTTCCCTGTAACGGCACCGCTACCCTATTGCCGATAGTTTATTGGCGGTACGCTTGATAAAATCGGTGGCAGATAAGCCAAATATCTTGGCGTGTCCGCTTAAAGGAGATTGGCCTGGTGGCAAGTTTATTGCAGTTTTTGCGGCGTCGTCGTCGTTTGGCCTTGCTGGCGTTGATGCTGTCGACGGTGCTGTTGATGGTGGCCAGCATGGGGCGGGGTCTTGACTGGCAGGGGAGTCAGCCGCTATTCGATATTCTGCTGCCGTGTGTGATGTTGCTGGGTGTGGCCGGGCAGCTTTTGGCCTTGCTGGCACTTCTGGGAAAACCACGTTCCTGAAATGGCATTAAAAACAAAGGTTTGTTTGTTGGCCGCCTGCCGCGCTGGCAGTTGACGAGCGGATGGCTGCAGTAGATAATCGCGGCCGTACAAAGGCAAGACAGGCTCCGCATGCGGAGCCTGTCGCCGTTTTGGAGCTTGTTGTGACGGACGATCAACTCTTCCTGCGTGAACTGGAAAATGGCCATTTCCCGCCGGACAATTTCAATCAGCAGACTCGCCTTTACGCCGCATGGGCTTATCACCGGAATTATCCGGTACGCGAGGCTGCCGCGCGTTGCGCGCATACTTTTTCGCGTTATGCCCTGATACGTGCTTTGGCAACGTCTTATCATCACACGCTGACTATGGCGACGCTGGTCCTGCTTTATCAGCGTATGGCTGAACAGCCTGAGCAGGCCGAAGACTGGGAACATTTTTGCCAGGCGAACCAGGACATGCTGTCTGATACGGTATCACTGGTTCGTTATCACTATTCTGCAGACCTGCTGGATCATGAGCGTGCGCGCAAGGCCTTTGTCGAGCCCGATCTCGCTCCTTTGCCTTGTCTGCTTCACTGAGAAAACCTATGAAAGCACCAGAACTTCTATTGCCCGCCGGTACCCTCGACAAGATGCGTGCCGCCTATGATTTTGGCGCGGATGCCGTTTATGCCGGCCAGCCGCGTTACTCGCTGCGTGCCCGTAACAACGACTTCAAGTTGGAAGAGCTCAGAACGGGCATCGACGAAGCGCATGCGCGCGGCAAGCAATTCTTTGTCGCCAGCAACCTGTTGCCGCATAACAGCAAGGTCAAAACCTATATGGCTGATATGGCACCGGTCATTGCCATGAAGCCTGACGCCCTGATTATGGCGGACCCTGGTCTGATTATGATGGTGCGCGAGAAGTGGCCGGAGGTGCCGGTTCATCTGTCGGTACAGGCCAACACCGTCAATTATATGGGGGTGAAGTTCTGGCAGAAGCTGGGCGTGAGCCGCATTATTCTGTCGCGCGAGTTGTCGCTGGACGAGATTGCCGAGATTCGCCAAGAATGCCCGGATATCGAGCTGGAAGTCTTCGTTCATGGCGCTTTGTGCATTGCCTACTCGGGCCGTTGCCTGTTGTCCGGCTATTTCAATCACCGCGACCCCAACCAGGGTACTTGCACCAATGCGTGCCGCTGGGATTACAAGATGCACGACACCCAAGGCGATGATGCCGGCGATGTGCAGACCATCAAGCTGGACTTTGGCAAGGCGCTGGAAGAGGCTAACCAGAGCTTCGCCGCCTGCGGTGGCGCGGAACGTCACCCGCTGGCCGATAAGACCTATCTGATCGAAGAAGGAAACCGTCCGGGCGAGATGATGCCCATCATCGAGGACGAGCATGGCACCTACATCATGAACTCCAAAGACCTGCGCGCCGTCGAGCAGGTGGAGAAGCTGGTGAAGATTGGTGTCGATTCGCTCAAGATCGAAGGCCGTACCAAGAGCTTGTATTATGTGGCACGCACGGCGCAGGTCTACCGTCAGGCGATCGATGACGCGGTTGCCGGACGACCATTCAATCTGGGCTTGCTGGCCGAACTGGATGGTCTGGCCAATCGCGGCTATACCCCAGGCTTCCTCGAGCGCCACCAGACGCAGGACTACCAGAATTACCTGACGGGCCACTCCAAGGCCAAGCAAAGCCAGTATGTGGGTGATGTGCTGGCCGTGGATGCGGAAGGTTGGGCGACAGTCGATGTGAAAAACCGTTTCGCAGTAGGCGACCGGCTGGAGGTGATACACCCGAGCGGTAACCATATCCTGGAGCTGAAAACGATGCTGCGCGATGACGTGGCTATCGAAGTGGCGCCGGGTAACGGGATTCAGGTGCGGATTCCGGGTATGCAGGGCATGAACAAGGCACTGATTGCCCGCCTGTTCTGAGCTGATTAAGTCTCGCACGCAAGCGGCAGTATGGCGAAAGCTATACTGCCGTTTATTTTTACCGGGAAGTGAAGCGTTGCCCGAGTGGCATTTGGCGCATACAATCAAAAGCAAAATTTTCGGAAGCGCTTGGTTTTTTCGCTTCTTCCAAGTTATTTATAAGGCATGCGATGACGATACAGCAACTGATCAATCAAAAAGTACAAGCGGCACTGGCTGCTGCCGGTGTGCCGGATGCTCCGGCCGTGGTTCAGCCTTCTTCCAAGGTAGGTTTTGGCGACTACCAGGCGAACGGCGTGATGGGTGCGGCGAAGGCGCTCAAAATGAATCCACGCGAACTGGCGCAAAAAGTAGTCGATGCACTGGATCTGGAAGGCATTGCCGAGAAAGTGGAAATCGCCGGCCCGGGTTTTATCAATATCCATCTGGCCCCCGAGTTTCTGGCGCGCCGCAGCGAAGCGGCATTGAAAGACGAGCGTCTGGGCGTGACGTTGCCAGCCAAGCAAACGGTTGTGATCGACTATTCGTCGCCCAACCTGGCCAAAGAGATGCATGTCGGCCATTTGCGCTCGACCATCATCGGCGACTCCATCGCACGCGTGCTGTCCTTTATGGGCCACGATGTCATTCGCCAGAACCATGTCGGCGACTGGGGCACCCAGTTCGGCATGTTGACGGCTTATCTGGTCGAGACCCAGCAAACCGGCAAGGCTGGCATGGAGCTGGGCGATCTGGAGACCTTCTACCGCAATGCCAAGATCCGCTTTGATGAAAGCGAAGACTTTGCCAATCGTGCCCGTGAATATGTGGTGCGGCTGCAAGGCGGCGATGAGTCGGTGCTGGAGTTGTGGCGCCAGTTTGTCGAGGTTTCGCTGTCGCATTGTCAGGCCGTCTACGACAAGCTGGGCGTAATGCTGACGCGCGACGATGTGATGGGCGAGTCGGCTTATAACGACGATTTGGCTACCGTGGTCAATGAATTGACCGAGATGGGCATCGTAACCGACAGCGAGGGCGCCAAGGTCGTCTTCCTGCCGGAGTTCGCCGATCAGGATGGTAATCCTGCCGCCTATATCGTGCAGAAGAAGGATGGCGGCTTCCTGTATTCGACCACCGACTTGGGTGCGGTGCGCTACCGCGTACGCAAGCTGAACGCCGACCGCATCATCTATGTGGTTGATGCGCGCCAGAGCCTGCACTTCCAGCAGATGTTCACGACCTGCCGCAAGGCCGGCTTTGCGCCGGATAATGTAGTGCTTGAACACATTGCTTTCGGCACCATGATGGGTGAGGACAACAAGCCGTTCAAGACCCGCTCCGGCGGCACGGTCAAGCTGATCGAATTGCTCAACGAGTCGGAAGAGCGCGCGTTGAACCTGGTCGGCGAGAAGAACCCGGATCTGGCCATCGAGGCCAAACAGCAGATCGCACACGCGGTCGGTATCGGCGCGGTGAAATATGCCGACCTGTCCAAGAGCCGTACCAGCGATTACATCTTCAACTGGGAGAATATGCTCTCGTTTGAAGGTAATACCGCGCCTTATCTGCAATATGCCTATACCCGTGTACAGAGTGTATTCCGCAAGGCGGAAAACTATGATGCCAGCGCGGCGATCGTGATCAGCGAGCCTGCCGAGAAGCAACTGGCGGTTGCATTGGCCCAGTTTGAAGATGTACTGGTAACGGTGGCCGATGGTTGCTACCCGCACCACCTGAGCCAGTATCTGTACAGCCTGGCGCAGTTGTTCTCACGTTTCTATGAAGCTTGCCCTATTCTCAAGGCTGAAGGTGAAGTACGCGCCAGCCGTCTGCAATTGGCAGCGCTGACTGCCAAAACATTGAAGACCGGCATGGATTTGCTGGGTATTGAAGTTCTGGATGCGATGTAAACAAGTTTGAAGCTGTTTATTTCAAATGCCCTCCCTCTTTAGGGAGGGCATTTTTTATAGAGGTAGCGATTATTTTTGCTGCGAATAGAAATAAGCCATGGAGATAAGTCTTTTATAGTCAGTGGTTTAGTTTTGGTTTTGGCATTGGTTAGGTAATTAAGTGATATTTGATGGGAAATACAGTTGACGCATCAGTCCAAGGTGCGTATATTTCGCCTCCTCAGCTGACGACGCAAACGAAACAAGCGGCGCAGCACTGCTCTTTAACAGAATGAACAACCGATAGGTGTGAGTGCTTGGCGATGCCAAACACTCGCACTGCAAGAAGATTGGAAACGTAAAGTTTCTTTGAACTTGCGTGCCAAAGTACGAAAAAAGCATAGAGATTGAACTGAAGAGTTTGATCCTGGCTCAGATTGAACGCTGGCGGCATGCTTTACACATGCAAGTCGAACGGTAACAGGGGCTTCGGCCTGCTGACGAGTGGCGAACGGGTGAGTAATGCGTCGGAACGTGCCAACCTGGCTCAGATTGAACGCTGGCGGCATGCTTTACACATGCAAGTCGAACGGTAACAGGGGCTTCGGCCTGCTGACGAGTGGCGAACGGGTGAGTAATGCGTCGGAACGTGCCAAGTAGTGGGGGATAACGCATCGAAAGGTGTGCTAATACCGCATACGCTCTGAGGAGGAAAGCAGGGGATCTTAGGACCTTGCGCTATTTGAGCGGCCGACGTCTGATTAGCTAGTTGGTGGGGTAAAGGCCTACCAAGGCGAGTAT